>CAYQWI010000378.1:0-2445 GCA_964421165.1 uncultured Natronomonas sp. | reverse complement strand
TCGATGCGGCCCACGAGGCCGAGTGCGGCGTCGGTACGTTCGCGGCCTCCCCGGAAGAGTATCGGGCGTGGCAGGAGACCATGGACTTCGTGATTTACAGCTCCGACGCCGGGCTGATCTCGTTAGCGCTCGAACATATTGAGGAGTGATAGGGCTCGCAGTCGGCGTTTTGATCCTTCGCTCTCGTGAAGCAGGCTGTTGATAGCGAGCGCTACAGGTGAACTACCCCTGCCTCGAGGAGCCGCCGAAGGCGGCGAGTAGGCGGAGGTAGTTCACCGCTCGTAATCAGCTAACCCATCGAGGTGCTTTTCAGCAACCGAGAGCGCGCCCTCGCCATCATGGATACGGTCCCGTCCGATAGCACGCGCCGCGGCGACGAGCGACTCCGACTCCCGAGGGGGGACGTCTCCATCGAGGGCTCGGATCCGTCGGATGTGGTTGGAAAGCCGTTCCAACATTCCCGTGACGGAGGGGTCCGGATACTCGTCGAGGTACGTCCGGAGATCGGACCGATACTCCCGGGCCGCATTCGCGTACGCCAGCCCGCGCGCCTCGCGAACGGAACTCGGGACGTCCTCGGGGTTCGGTCTGTGTCCGTCGTCGGCTCTGAGAAGCTCGGTGAAGTACCACTCCTCGTCGTCCGAGACGTCAAGTCGACGGTGGAGTTCGGCGGCGACGTATCGGAGCTCCATCGCCGCGAGATACGTGTCATCGAGCGGCTGTAGCTGACCGGTGTCGATGAAGCCGTACCCGCGGGTGAACTCCACTGCACGATCGCCGGCACGCTCTGTGAGCCGTCGGAGCGGATCCGAATCGATCGCGTTTCGGATCGGCGTCAACTCGAGCGTCGCGGCCGTCGCCGTATGGAGCGCCCGTTCGTCGTCGAGCCCGACGCTGTGGAGGCTTCCACACTCCGGACAAGCGGCGTCTCCGGTGTCGTAGTAGGACCACGTCGTTCCACACGATTTGCACTCCCGTCGACCGCGAACCTTCATAGGGCGTGTTCGTGCCTCCGCGTGAAAACAGCCACGGCTACGTGTCGCTACCCGTCGAACGACTCGAACCGATCGTCGACGCAGTCGTTCGCGATCGCGAGGAGCAACTCGATGCGCGCGGCCCACGGTGTGGCGTGTGCAAACGAGACGTGCTCGTACGTCGCGAGCGTCGCCGATCCGCCGGCCGTCCCGTAGGTCGGCTCAGTGGGGCCGGCGTGACAGCGCGACGTGACGACGACCGGACACGACGCGTCGGCGATCGATTCGCCCAGAGCAGCGGTCGTATTCCCGATTCCGGTTCCGGCGACCACGATCCCATCGGATCGGTCTTCCGCGTCGGTGAAGGCGGCTCCGCCGATGCCGGACGCGGAGACGACGAGCGAGACCGTCGGGTGATCGTCCGGCTCCGGGATCGAAAGCCCCGCGTCAGCGCCTGTCGGTGTTCGACGCCAGTGGACGCGCTTCGGAGTGAACCGAGCGACTGGGCCCGCTTCAGGTGACTGAAACGCATCGAGCGCACAGGTGTGTGCCTTCTGCACCGCCGATGCCGCGTGTAACTCATCGTCGAACGCGATGAACGTTCCCCGCGTAAGTCGCTCGTGGGCGGCGGCTCTGACCGCAGTCAACAGATTCGTCGGTCCGTCGCTGCCGAGCTGATCGGGACGACGTTGAGCGCCCGTCGCGACGATAGGGGCCTCACAGGTGAGATCGAGATACTGCGCGGTTTCCGCGAGCGTGTCCGTGCCGTGAGTGACGACGATCCCATCGAACTCGGTTTCGATCTCGTCGATCCGTCTCGCGAGACGAGCACACATCGCCGGCGACATATCGAAACTCGGCCGATCCGCGAACGTCTCGACGGTGACGGTCGCGTACGATTCGAGGTCTGGAACGGCTTCGACGAGGTCGTCTCCGGTGAGTTTCGGGGTCGCTCCCGGCGTCTCATCGTCGGCGGTTGAGGCGATCGTCCCGCCGGTGGCGATTACGTGGACGTCCATACACGGATCTCTTTACGAAGCCGATTGGGTGTTTTGATCCCCGCCGCTTCCGGAGGACGAAATTTGATCCGTCCGCCCCCCGTACTGCGTGGTATGCGCGACGAAGCGGAGATCAGAGAGCAGTACGAGTTCTTAAAAGAGGAGTTGGAAGACGAAGACATGAACCACGAAGGGGTGAGACAGATGTTCACCTACTATAAGCGAGCGCTAGGGTGGGTCCTCGAAGAGGAATATATCTGAGAGACGGACGAGGATTCGCTTCGGGGATCGTACACTGCGCTGCCACACTTCACGCATCTATCCGCGACGGTGGTCGCGCAGTTCCCACAAGCGGTACATCGGGAGCCGCGGTACCGCGACTCGCGGAAGTGTTATCCGTGCTCTGGGCGTACATCTGTTTGTAATGGCAAACGGAAAGGTTGATTTCTTCAACGATACTGGCGGTTACGGTT
>CAYQWI010000377.1:0-2446 GCA_964421165.1 uncultured Natronomonas sp. | reverse complement strand
TCCGCGAGATGGTCGAGTTGCCGATGAAACACCCCCAGATCTTCAAGAAGCTGGGTATCGAGCCGCCGCAGGGGGTGTTACTCCACGGACCGCCTGGAACCGGTAAAACACTGCTCGCGAAGGCTGTCGCCAACGAGACTTCGGCGAGTTTCTTCTCGATCGCCGGTCCCGAGATCATCTCGAAGTACTACGGCGAATCCGAACAGCAGCTCAGGGAGATATTCGAAGACGCGACCGAGGAGTCGCCGGCGATCATCTTCATCGACGAGCTCGACTCGATCGCGCCAAAGCGCGAGGACGTGACCGGCGAGGTCGAGCGCCGTGTCGTCGCGCAGCTGTTGACGATGATGGACGGGCTGGAATCGCGCGGCCAGGTCATCGTCATCGCCGCGACGAACCGCGTCGACTCGGTCGATCCTGCGCTTCGGCGTCCGGGTCGCTTCGACCGAGAGATCGAGATCGGCGTTCCGGACGAAACCGGCCGAAAGGAGATCCTCCAGATCCACACCCGCGGGATGCCGCTGGCGGACGACGTGTCGCTCGATCATATGGCCGACGAAACACACGGCTTCGTCGGTGCCGACATCGAGAGTCTGACGAAGGAAGCCGCGATGAAAGCGCTCCGTCGATATCTGCCCGAGATCGATCTGGACGAGGAGGATATCCCGCCGAGCCTCATCGACCGGATGATCATCAAACGGACTGACTTCCGCGGCGCGTTGAACGAGGTCGATCCCTCGGCGATGCGGGAAGTGCTCGTCGAGTTGCCCAAGATGTCGTGGGACGACGTCGGCGGTCTCACGGACGAGAAAAATCAGGTCAAAGAGTCGGTCGAGTGGCCGATGAACGACCCCGAGAAGTTCGAGCGGATGGGGATCAGCCCGCCCGCCGGCGTCCTTTTATACGGGCCGCCCGGAACCGGCAAGACGCTGATGGCGAAAGCGGTCGCCAACGAGACGAACGCGAACTTCATCTCGGTTCGCGGACCGCAGTTGCTGTCGAAGTGGGTCGGCGAGAGCGAGAAGGCGATCCGTCAGACGTTCCGAAAGGCCAGACAGGTCGCGCCGACGGTCATCTTCTTCGACGAACTTGACTCACTCGCCCCCGGGCGCGGGAGCGACACCGGCTCGAACGTCTCCGAACGCGTCGTCAACCAGCTCTTGACGGAGCTGGACGGCTTAGAAGAGATGGACGACGTGATGGTCATCGGTGCGACGAACCGGCCGGACATGATCGATCCCGCATTGATCCGCTCGGGCCGGTTCGACCGTCTCGTAATGATCGGCGAACCGGACACGGAGGGACGCGAGCAGATCCTCCGGATCCACACCGAAGATATGCCGCTGGCCGCCGACGTGAGCCTGCGGGAACTCGCCGAGATCACCGATGGGTACGTCGGCTCCGATCTGGAGTCGATCGCCCGGGAGGCGGCGATCGAAGCGCTCAGAGAGGACGACGGCGCCGATGCGGTCGAAATGCGACACTTCCGAAGCGCCCTCGAATCCGTTCGCCCGACGATCACCGACGATATTCGAGGCTACTACGAAGAGGTCGAAGATCAGTTCCGCGGTGGCAGCCCGGACGGTCGCCAGCAAAGCAGCGGCCGGATCGGGTTCCAGTGAGCTAGAACCGGTAGCCGAGCTCGTCGGCGATGCTCCTGCCTTTTAAGACGAAGAAACCGCCGGCGATCAGCGCGAATCCGCCGACCATCGCGATGGTAAACGATTCGCCGAGCAGGACGATACCGGCGCCGGTGGCGAAAACGGGAACGACGTACGAGACGAGGTTGATCTCCAGCGGACCGAACTCTTTCAACAGTGTGAAGTAGATGACGTAGGCGACCGCGCTGGCGAAGACGGCGAGATATACGACGGAAACGATCCCGACGAACGACGGTGTTACGTCCGCGAGTCCTTCGCCGATGGCGACGCTTCCGACGTGGAGCATGAGCCCGCCGACGAGCATCGCCCACGCGGTCATCGCGGAGATACTGATAGACGGGGTGACACGCCGGAGAAGAACGCTCCCGAGTGCGACGCTTGCAGCCGCACCGAGCACGAATCCCATACCAATCACTTCGGCGGTGAACAGATTAGCCGGATCCGGCTGTGCGATGACGGCGACGCCTGCCAGTCCCGCGGCGACACCGATCAATCGCCTCGTCGAGATCGGTTCGGCGGGGAGCAGTACGGCCGCAAAGCCGGCCGTCAAGATCGGGATCAGACCGTACAGGATGGACGCGATACCGCCCGGGACGGTCTGTTGACCGATAAACAGCAGGCTGTTTCCGGCGATGAGAAACGCGGCGGCGATGGCGATCGTCAGCCAGTCGATCCGCGTCGTCGGTCGCCACTCGACGCCGCGTAGAACCAGATAGCCGAGCAGTAACGCGCCGCCGATATCGTACCGGAGCGCGGCGAACAAAAGCGGCGGCAGCGAGTCGAGT
>CAYQWI010000376.1:0-2447 GCA_964421165.1 uncultured Natronomonas sp. | reverse complement strand
TTCGTCTCGGACAGTGGCGATGAATTCGTCGGAGTTCATAGTTGGTGTTCGTTCGGCGGAGGATATCGTGCTGCGGGGACGTACAGTCTGTCGCTCGCGGCGTTATCGTCGGTCTACTCAGGGGGCTGTTCGCTCAGTCGTCCGCCTCGCCTTTCTCGCGGGTCGCGTTGCTCCCCGCTCGTTATAACGAGGCTTCGTTCGCTCCGCTCACTCAGCCTCGCCCTTCTCTATCGGCGCGCCGACCAAATTACCCCACTCCGTCCAGGAGCCGTCGTAATTGATCGTGTCGTCGTAGCCGAGCAGCTCGTGGAGCGCGAACCACGCGACCGAGGAGCGCTCGCCGATCCGGCAGTACGCGACGGTCGTCTCGCCGCCGTCGATATCGTATTCGGCGTACAGCTCCCGAAGCTCGTCGGCGTCCTTGAACGTGCCGTCGTCGTCCGTGACTGCGGCCCACGAGATGTTCTGCGCGCCCGGGATGTGGCCGCCGCGCTGGGCCGTCTCGTTCAGTCCCGGCGGGGCGAGCACCTCGCCGCGGAACTCCTCGGGCGATCGAACGTCGACGAGCGGGAGGCCGCGATCGATGGCGTTTTTGACGTCCTCGCGATAGGCGCGGATGGATTCGCGCGGGCCGGACGCCTCGTATTCGACGGCCGAAAAGTCTGGAACCTCCTCGGTCGTCGGATAGTCGTTTTCGAGCCAGTACTCTCGGCCGCCGTCGAGAAGTTTCACGTCCTCGTGGCCGTAGTATTTGAACTGCCAGTAGGTGTAGGCGGCGAACCAGTTGGCGTTGTCGCCGTACAGCACGACCGTCGAATCCTCGGTGATCCCGTGCTCGCCGAGTAGCGCCTCGAAATCCCCCTTCTCGAGAATGTCGCGGGTGGTCTGATCTTGCAGGTCGGTCTCCCAGTTGAAGCCGATCGCGCCGGGAGCGTGAGAGTCCTCGTACGCCTCGGTGTCGACGTCGACCTCTACGAGCCGATAGGCCGAATCGTCGCTTTCGAACTCCTCGAGATGGTCTCCGACCCAGTCGGCCGAAACCAGTACGTCGTTCGCGTAATCTGAATCGGTCATTGCGTCCGTTCATACACCACCGGTATATATACCACCGTCCGTGACGGCACACGTCGCCGCACCTTCCCGGTGGCGGCAAGACACCCCGACGAACGGGTGACACGGGATAGCCACAGAGAATCAGAGTTGTGGAGTATCGAGCAATTTAACCGGTGTTTACGCAGAGATATCGAACGCATTCCGAAAACGAAATGGGGGTTATTATTGCCGGCTCCGGTGAATCCCTTCGAAACTGGTGTCGAAGCGAGCCCTTAAGCCGCCGTCTCCGAACGTAGGGATATGAACGATCGGGTCGTTAGCGCCGAGTGGCTCGCAGGTCGTCTCGATCGCCCGGAACTCGCGGTCGTCGACGTTCGCGACGCGTGGGAGTACGACGGGATCGGTCACGTACCGGGGGCGGTCAACGTCCCGTTCGATAGCTTCCGGGCCGACGAACACGGCGACGGGGAGGTCGGAATGCTACCGGGTGCTGACGTGTTCGGCGAACTGCTCGGGTCGGCAGGGATTCGTCCCGACGACGAGATCGTCGCCTACGACGACACGCACGGGGTGTTCGCCGCCCGATTTCTCGTGACCGCGGAGCTGTACGGCCACGACTCATCGAAGCTACACCTGCTCGACGGGGATTACTCCGTCTGGAACCGGACCGAACCGACGACGACCGAGACGACGGCGGTCGATCCCGCCGAGTATCCGGCCCGATTCCGTGCGGACGGCCCGCTCGTAGATCGGGCGGCAGTCGTGACAGCGATCGAGGATCCTGACGCGGTCGTCGTCGATACCCGCGAAGCGTGGGAGTACGAAGAAGGTCACCTCCCCGGCGCGACCCGGCTCGATTGGCGGGAACTCGTCGATACCGAGGCACGGACGATCCGACCGGAGCCGGAGCTTCGATCGCTTCTGGAGGAGCGCGGTATCACCCCCGAAAAACGCATCGTCCTCTACTGTAACACCGCCCGACGGATCAGCCACACCTACACCGTCCTCCGGGCGCTCGGATATCCGGGGCTCGCCTTTTACGAGGGGAGCCTCACCGAGTGGCAGCGCGAGGGGGGAGCGATCGAGACCGGGTAGCGAGGCCGGATCGGCCACGCGGCATCCCCCCGGCTGCACAACTGTTTTGCCGGTCGAGACCGAACTCGCGCCCATGACATTCGATCCCAGCGGCGGAGTTGACCCCGAGAACGTACAAGCGCGCGTCGACAACCTCCTCGAAGAGAACGAACTCGTCCTCTTTATGAAGGGGAACAAGCTGATGCCGCAGTGTGGCTACTCCCAGAAGGCACTCGACATCCTCGGTCGGTATCACGACAGCGACGACATCGTCGCCGAGGACGTGCTCCCGGCGCTCGACGCCTACCGCGCCGCCCTCA
>CAYQWI010000375.1:0-2449 GCA_964421165.1 uncultured Natronomonas sp. | reverse complement strand
CAAACAGAGGGGTTCAATCTAGCAGTGCCTGATTATTATTAATATACGCGTACGGAGTCGTTCCCGACCCCTGATACGGATCGTTGGACCGATTTGCCGGTCAGCGCCAGCACCGCATCGGCGCTGATCGGTGAAAGACGACAACAGTCCGTATGACAGGGGATGCGATGCATAGACACTGAACGCCATGTGATCGCACTACCGCTCGGCGATGAACGCCCGAACTGGCGATCCGTCACCGCCCGCGATCCGGAGCGGGACCGCGAACAGACGACCCCGATCGAGCCCCTTCAGGTTCGTCAGATTCTCCACGATACCGAACCCGCTTCCGAGAAGGTTCCGGTGCGCTCGAAACGTCTCCGGTTCGTCATCGGTGGCGTTCGGACTCGGGGTCGGATCGGGATTGAGCGTGTCCACCCCGACCGACCAGCCCGCTTCGAGACAGCGATCGACCGCACCGTCACTTAAATAGGGGTGGTCGAGATACCGATCGGTTCCCCAGTGGTCGTCCCACCCGGTTCGACAGACGATCATATCGCCGGCGTCGCCGTCGGGGAGAGCCGCCGCATCGATCGGTTCGCGGGGGCCGTATCCGGTGCAGTCGACGATTCTGGCATCGAAGACGAACCGATTGATATCGAACGCGTCGATCGAATCGTCGAACCCGAGATGGCTCGGTGCGTCGATATGCGTCCCGCTGTGTGTCCCACAGCGGATCTCACTCACCCGGTAGCCGTCGTCCTCGGCGGTCGCGACCGGCTCGATTGAGACCTCCGGATCACCGGGGAACGTCCCCATCCCGGACTCGATCGGCTGAGACAGGTCGCGGTACATACAGAAATCGTCAGAAGCCGCGGAGTTATAAGTAACCCTGCTCAAGCAGCAGCTCGCCGTTTAAGATGCTCGCGCCCGCCGCGCCGCGCATCGTGTTGTGGGCCAGACAGTTGTACTGGACGCCGTTCGTCGTCGCTTCGATACCGCCGGCCGAGATCGCCATTCCGCCGCCGAGCATTCGGTCCATCCGGGGCTGTGGGCGGTCGAACTCCTCGAACACCTCGATGAGCTGTTCGGGCGAAGAGTGCAGATCGACGCTGGGATACGATTCGAACGCGTCGGCGACGGCTTCGGGGGTCGGATCGTCCGCGAGGTCGGCCCAGACGTTCTCGAGGTGGCCGTCGAGCGTCGGCACGCGATTACACGACGCCGACACGTCGGCCGCGTGGAGATCGATTTCCGCCCCGTCGAACGACCCGAGCAGTTTTCGCGATTCGGTCTCCATCTTGTCGGCTTCGCCGCCGATGTGCGGAATGACGTTGTCGAGGATCTCCATCGATGTGACGCCGGAGTACCCGGCCCCGGAGACGGCCTGCAGCGTCGAGACGTGGACGCGCTCGAGTCCGAACTGATCGAGCGCGGCGAGCGTCGGCACCATCGTGATCGTCGAGCAGTTCGGGTTCTTGATCAGCGCGCCGTCCCAGCCGCGCTCGTCGCGCTGTACCTCGATCAGATCGAGGTGGTCGGCGTTGATCTCGGGGATCGTCAGCGGAACGTCCTCGTCCATTCGACCGTTCGAGGAGTTCGAGGAGACGACGTAGCCCGCTTCGACGAACTCCGGTTCCACCGCAGCGCCGGTGTCCGACGGGAGCGACGAAAAGAGCAGGTCGATGTCGTCCGACACCGCCGCGGGATCGGTTTCCGTGACGGTGATCTCGGCGACGTCATTCGGGATCGGCGTATCGACGCGCCATTTCGCGGCGTCACGGTACGTCAGCCCGGCGCTCGACGACGAGGCGGTGAGTGCGGCGATTTCGAACTCCGGGTGCGGGTCGAGAAGCTGTACGAGTCGTTGTCCGACGGCACCGGTCGCGCCGAGGATACCTACGCTTGTAGACATTGCCGGTGGTATGACGAGCCACCGCAAAACGGTTGTGGAAATCGGCCGCGACGGCGACCGAAACCGATCGCCGCTACAGCGATAGAACGGAGGGGTCGAGACGTGTGTCTACGCCGTCTGCGGAACGCGCTGTTTTCGGGTGACGTAGCCGGCGATCCGGTTGCGGACGCTTTTCGATTCGACGTTCGTCAGCTCGGTGACGAGCTCTTTGTTGTGTTCGAAGTCGTTCCCGAACGCTTTCGGGTATCGTTCCATGAGCAGCGCCCCGGTCTTTTTGACGTAGGCGGGTTTGATGGCCATTGGTACGTTCACGTACTGCTGTAGCACCTAAAAAAGGTTCGAAAGGGCTCGAGACCGACTGTTGCCGTCTTGAACCGAGTGGTGACACGATCGGGCGGGGCACGACGCCGGCCGGCCTGACCAAAATCACGATCAACAGGAGCGCCCCGATGATGACGAACGCCCACTCGGGACCGAGCACGACCCACTCCGGTGCGAACGGAGGCGGTCCGACGCCGATACCGAAGATAAAGGGATACGCAGTTCACCGATGGT
>CAYQWI010000374.1:0-2465 GCA_964421165.1 uncultured Natronomonas sp. | reverse complement strand
TGGGCGCTGATCAGCATCGGTGGGAGCCACATCGTTCTCGGCCCCGAGATGGCCGCGACGTTCGGACTGTTCGCGATCTGGGTGTTCGCCGTCATCTACATCGCGAAGTACGGGGCGTGGGAGCTCGGGATCAGATACAACTACGGTGCCGGTGGCAATCCCGTCGAAGCGTACGATCAACTCCCCGGGCCGAAAAACTGGATGCAGTGGTTCACCGTGTTCGTCTTCGGCGTGTTATACGTCGGGATCACGGGAGCCGTCGGGATGAGTACGGCCGCGCTCGTCGCTTCGCTGACGCCGCTTTCGGTACCCCTCGCGTTCGTGCTGTTGGTCGGTGGAGCCGGCGTGTTGGTGTTTTTCGCCCGGTATAGCCTCCTCGAGAAGATCCTCATCGGGTTCACCGCGATGCTCGGGACGCTTTTGGTTCTCGGTGTCGTCGTCGGCCCGCCGCCATCGGAAGTCGCGGCGCAGACCGCGTTCTCGCTAGATCTCGGCGGCGATCGGACGATCCTCTTCATCGCGCTGTTCGCCGCCGCCGCCGGGTTCGCGCCGACCGGCTTCTCGACGAGCGTCCTCATCGGCAGCTGGAGCATGGCGAAGGGACAGGGCGCAAAACAGCTCGAAGCGAACGACCTCGACCCGGAAAACGAAGCGTATCACGACTACATCCGGGCGTGGATCGCGACCGGACGCCGAGATTTCAACATCGGCTACGCGCTGAGCTTCGTCTTCGTCGTCGCGATGATCATCCTCTCCGTGAACGTCCTGTACCCCGAACCGCCGGGCGATGCGAACTTCGCGCTCGCGGTCGGCCAGATCCTCTCGGAATCGTTCGGCCCCTGGTCGTTCTGGGCGATGATGATCGGAGCGATCGCGGCGCTGTACTCGACGGTTATTACGCTGCTCGATGGAGCGTCCCGTGCGGTCGGTGACGTATTGCCGATGGCGATGGAAAACGACGACCTCGACAGCGATCGAATCCGACGGATCGTGCTCGTTTTGATCGTCGTCGTCAGCAGCCTCACCGTCCTCGCGCTCGGAAACATCCCCGTCACGTTCATCGTGTTCATCGCGGCTATCCTCGCCGTCACCGAGATCGCGTTCTATCCGGCGAACTGGTACGTCGTCAAAAAGAACCTCCCGGAGGCGTTCCACCCGTCGCGAGCGTGGTCGGTCTACTACGTCTTCAGTCTGATCGCGGTGCTCGCATTCGGCGTGATGGGCGCGGCCGTTCGACTCGATCTGGTTCCCGAACTCGTCCGCCTCGTGACCTGATCGAGAAGCGGGATCGTTACTCGCCGTCGCCGCGGCCCATCGCGTAAAACACGTCGTTCGGCCGCATGTCGACCAGCGTCGCCATCCGATTCGAGAGGTTGAACACCGCGACGACGCTGCCGATGTCCCATATCTCCTCGTTCGAGAAGCCGGCTTCGCGAAGGCGCGCTACGTCATCGTCGTCGACTTTCCCGGGTGTCTCGGTGAGCTTGGCGGCGAAATCCAACATCGCGCGGTGTTGTCCGGAGAGGTCGGCCGTGCGGTGATTCGTCGCCAGCTGATCGGCGAGTTTGGGCGCGTCGGCGAAGATCCGTAACAGTGCGCCGTGAGCGACGACGCAGTACAGACAGTCGTTGATCCCCGATACCGTCACGATGATCATCTCGATCTCCTCGCGCTCGAGCGGCGAATCCTCCGTCAGAGCGTCGTGATACTCGAAAAACGCTCGGAAATGACTCGGCTTGTACGCGAACGCCGAGAAGACGTTCGGCGTAAAGCCCGCTTGCTCGGTTTCCTCGTCGATACGCTCGCGGATATCTTCGGGGAGCTCTTCCGTCTCGGGGACCGGAAACCGGCCCATCGCATCGTCGTTCATACGCGAACGTCGGCCGGCGGGATGATAATTGATTCCCCCGACAGCCTGCGGGATCTGTGAGATCAGCTCTCGGGGCTGTAGTTCGGCGCTTCGTCGGTGATGACCACGTCGTGGGCGTGGCTTTCGGTCTGTCCGGCCGAGGAGACACGGACGAACTCGCTTCGTTGTTTGAACTCGGGGATCGTGGCGGCTCCGACGTATCCCATCCCCGACTGCATGCCGCCGACGAGCTGGTGGAGTTCCGACGACAGCGGCCCCTTATACGGTTTCGCGGCCTCGACACCCTCGGGAACGAACTCCTCGTCTTCGTCTTCCTCTTTGAGGTATCGGTCCCCGCCGCCGTCGTTCATCGCGCCGACCGATCCCATGCCGCGGTACTGTTTGTAACGCTTGCCGTTCATCGTGATGATGCGACCGGGTGCCTCGTCGGTTCCGGCGAAGTACGAACCGAGCATGACGGCGTCGGCACCGGCGGCGATCGCTTTGATCGCGTCACCGGAGTACCGAATGCCGCCATCGGCGATGACGGGAACGTCGTGCTGAGACGCGACATCCGCGACTTCGGAGACGGCCGTGATCTGTGGCATACCGGATC
>CAYQWI010000373.1:0-2474 GCA_964421165.1 uncultured Natronomonas sp. | reverse complement strand
CATTCGAAAGCTTCTGGAGATCTACGAAATGGTAACTCGCGGCGTGAATCCGTTCGTCGACGAGGCCGAGATGGGTAACGCGTTCGGAGGTGGTGGTGGAGCCACTGACGACAGTGCGATGAGCCTCTTCGGTGACGATGAAGGCGGTGGTGAGAACGACGCCGACGTCGACGAATCGATCGCGGACGCGGACGCCGAAGACTTCTTCGACGAAGATCTCGACGACGACCTCGATGACGGTGACGATATGGGGTTCGACGATGACGATGGGTTCGACGACGATCTCGATGACGGTGGCGATTTGGAGTTCGACGACGATCTCGATGGCGGTGACGATGGGGGGTTCGACGATGGATTCGACGATGATGGTGGATTCGACGATGATCTCGACGATGATGGTGGATTCGACGATGATCTCGACGGGGGAGACGACACCGGCGGGGGCGGCGGCAAATCGTTCGAAGAACTGAAAGCCGAGTACGACTCCGGCGAAGCCGACTGGGACGACGAAAACGGAGACAGCGAGGAAGAAGACAGCTTCGATGCGGATATCGACGCGACCACAGAACACGATACCGACGGCTCCGGTGGCGGTGTCGATGCGTTCGAAGCAGACGACGCCGCCGACGCCGCCGACGATATCGACGATTCCGATTCCATGACCGTAGAAAGCGAATCCGGAGAGAACGCAGACGTCCCAACTCCGGACGACGAATCGAACGCCCCCGTCGACGGCGGAAAACCGTATCTCGAAACGCTCCCGTCGGGATACGTCGCCGACATCGTCGTCATGGACTGGCTGGAGTTTCTCGTCTCCGAATCCGGCGTCGACGGGGCGGCCCGAACGATCGCCTACTACGAGGCGATCGAGTGGGTCGGTGAGGACGCTGCAGAAACCCTCCAGACGTTTTTGGACGGGTTCGGCGAGCGGACCGAAGACGAACCCGAGCCGCGATCCTCACTGACTGTTTCACACCACAACACCAGCCTTCGGTTCATTAGCCGGATCTCGAACCCCGACATGGAGATGGTCGCCTTCGACGAGCGGACTGAGTCACTGCCCAGCGATCGATCGGCTACGGCACGACGCGATCCGGCCGCCGCTTCCCGGATGCGGTCCGGTTCGGTTCGTCTGGGCGGGATGGAATCGGACGGCGGACACGACATGGCGTTCGATGCGAGTTGTTTCCAATGGGTCGACGAGAGGGTGAACTAACGGATTTATATCATGCAAAATACACGAAATATTCGCTCGCTCGGCCTGGGCGATCACGATCGGTTGAACAAAGAGCTCGGTGGCGGTATCCCGAGAGGGAGTATAGTTCTCATGGAGGGCGATTACGGTGCCGGAAAGAGCGCTATCTCTCAGCGAATGACGTACGGGTTCTGTCAGGAGGAAACGACGGTTTCGGTGCTTTCGACGGAACTCACAGTCAAGGGGTTCCTCGATCAGATGCACTCGCTGTCGTACGATGTCGTCGACCACCTCCTCGATGAGCGGCTGCTGTTTTTACACGCCAACCTCGACACTGGTGGAGTGCTCTCCGGCGGTGACGGCGATGACGACAGCCGGATGGATCTGCTCACGCGGTTGATGGACGCCGAGACGATGTGGACCGCCGACGTCATCATCATCGACACCTTCGACGCCATCTTCCGGAACGATCCGACGTTCGAAGCGTTGATCCGCCAAAACGAGGAGCGGCAGGCGGCCCTCGAGATCATTTCGTTCTTCCGCGATATGATCTCCGAGGGGAAGATCATCGTCCTGACCGTCGATCCATCGACGGTCGACGGCGACGCGATCGGTCCGTTCCGAGCCATCGCGGACGTCTTCTTCGAGCTCGAAATGATCGAGGTCGGAAACGACGTGCGCAGACAGATTTCGGTCAAGCGATTCGCCGGTATGGGAGAACAGGTCGGTGACACGATCGGCTACTCCGTCCGATCGGGAACCGGAATCGTCATCGAAAGCAGAAGTATCGCCTGATAATGACGGAGTTGGGAACCGTTAAACCGTCCGACGAGCTTCGAGAGGTCGCAGCACGGCGGCCGCATCTCCGAGAACACCTAAAGAAATTCAAACAGATCACCGGCGAGTTTCCGCTGTTCATCGAAGAGGCCGACGGAGAGTACGAGACGAACCGGCCGAACGTTCTCTATCCGGTCGGCGGCCCGATCTTCTGTCACATCTACGGTGACGTCGGTCGCGATATGAAATACTACGCGATCGAGCCGACGCTTTCGGGGACCGAAAAGGAGGTGTTCGAACGGATCAAAGACGAGCTGCTTCGACGCAGCGTTACGAAGGCCGCACCGGAAAACGAGTCGGAGTACGGCGATCGGATCGAAGAGCTGCTGTCGGAGGCGACGCGGATCGAGGGACGGGAGCCGGAGAACGTCCTCGAACGGATAAAATTCAAGCTCGATCCGAATACGAGCGAGGTCTCACAGGGAACGTTCGAGAACATTCG
>CAYQWI010000372.1:0-2491 GCA_964421165.1 uncultured Natronomonas sp. | reverse complement strand
GAGCAACACGGTCGCTCCGCACGGTGGACGATCCGCCCGCGAGGGCGATTACAGAAACTCCCGAACTTCGGAGTACCACATGTCGTGGTGGTCGACGGCGTCGATCCGGCGGGCGATCTTCACCGCGATGACGTGCCAACAGAGCTTCGTCGGGTCCTCGGGATCGAGATTGTACCGGCTGTCCTCGCACTCGCAGGTTTCGTCCTCGATGACGTACTCCTCGGAGTGACCCACGACGACGGTGAAATCCCGGTAGCTCTTGACGCGCTCTTCTCCGACGGCCTCGATGGCTTTGACGCCTCGATCGCCGTGCGTGGTGATGATTCTATCGGCGGCCTCGCTCGTGAGCCCGCCAGCCGCCTCGAGCAACTGTTCCCACTCCTCGACCGCGGTCACACGTCCGTCTTTCGGACCCGGTGGCAAAACAGGTTCGGTCGGCTTATAGTAATCCTTAATATTCAAAACACACTGAGTTAATATATGACCGTCGTCAGCGTCTCGATGCCGGACTCGCTCCTCGAACGGCTCGACGAGTTCGCAGAAGAGCACGGCTACACCGGCCGAAGCGAAGTCGTCAGGGAAGCGTCACGGAACCTTCTCGGCGAGTTCGAGGACAAGAAACTCGAGGGACACGATCTGATGGGCGTCGTCACCGTCGTCTTCGATCACGAGACCTCGAGCGCCGAAGAGCGGATGATGCACATTCGCCACGACCACGAGGACCTCGTCGTCTCGAACGTTCACAACCACGTCGGCGACCACTACTGCATGGAGCTTTTCATCCTCGAAGGGACGCTCGACGATATCTCGACGTTCGTCGGGAAGGTCAGAGCGACGAGCGACATCCTCTCGGTCGATTACTCGGTCGTTCCGATCGACGATTTCGGCGCGGCGCTCGCGGAATGACATCCTCCTCGGCGTAAACGCCAAGGTTTCCTCTCGCGTGGGATCGGCCTGTCCGACACCACCGGAGGCAAGATTCCCCTTGCAGGTACTCCGGTTTGCACGCAAGCCGTCAGTCCCTTGCGGGAGTGGTGTGTTTGGGTATCCGCTTGGCCCGTGCGGGCGGTGCCATCCGCCTGACTGGGACTTGGGTCCGAGTCTGACTCGGGCAGGCTCGCGTTTTTGATGACGGGTGAACGCCAAACCACACCCACTTTTCCCGAGTTGTTACTGATAGGCACGACCACAGCAGGGATAACATCATGGAAAGCGGAGTGAAAGTGACGCGATTCACGCCCGCCCTGTTCGGTTCTCGGTTCCGACTGTGGTCGGAACACTCGTCGCTCACGGGAAGGGCGGGACTCTCTCGCTGTTAATGGTAGCGGTGAGCCGAGGACTACCGTTTTAATAGCCTGGCTCCCCAAAATCGGGTATGCGCCCGACACGCCGACGCGTGCTCGCGGCCGGAACTGCGACACTCGCTGCCAGCATCGCGGGCTGCAGCGGTGGGACGGGGGCGGATCCCGAGTCCGAGCCAGGTGATTCGAACTCCGAGCCGGAGGAGACAGATACCGAGACCGCGGACCCCGAGTCCGAGGACGGATGGCCCTGGGACGGCGATATTCCGATCGAGAGCGTCACCCAGTACCACGAGCCGTCGTGTGAGTGCTGCGGGGAGTACGTCGCGTATCTCGAACGAAACGGATTCGACGTCACCGTGGAGACGAGACCCGACGTCGACGCGCTCAACGCGACGAAAACGGATCTCGGCGTCCCCGAGTCGATGTGGAGCTGTCACACTATCGAGTTCGGCGAGTATCTCGTCGAGGGTCACGTCCCGCTGGAAGCCGTCGAGACGCTCTTCGAGAGGGACGCGTCGGTTCACGGCATCTCGATCCCCGGCATGCCGTTTCACGCGCCCGGCATGGGGATGCCCGGACCGGAACCGCTTTTGGTGTACGCGTTCGAGGCGGACGGGAGCACCGAGGAGTTCGTCGAGGTCGGCTGATTTCACGGGATCGACATTCCGAGATGCTGATACCGGGCGGTCACGAACGTGACTCCATGAGTGACCGAAACACGCCTGGACGAGGAAAAACGCCCGATGCGAACGAGATCGAATCCGCTTCCCCCGAGGAATTCGGCTGTACGCAGGTGTGGTGGGGCGACGGCAAAGGCAAGACGACGGCGACGCTCGGGATGGCCTTTCGGGCGGCGGGTCACGGCTACCGCGTTCACATGGTACAGTTCATGAAAGGCGGTGCCGACAGCGTCGAGGCCGTCCGCGGCGAGTACAACGCGATCGCAGCGATGCCCGGACTCAGCTACGAGAACCTCGGCCACTACGGGTGGCACGGGATGAACGACGGGAGCGACGAGCGAGACCACGAAAGCGAAGCCGAAGCCGGTTTCGAACGCGCGAAGGACCTCGTCGCCGCGGCGGCCGACGCGGACCTCTCGACGCCGTTCGAGCTCGACGGCGATCCCGACCAGGGAGTGCACATGCTCGTTCTCGATGAGATCCTCTATGCGGCCGATCGCGAACTTG
>CAYQWI010000371.1:0-2492 GCA_964421165.1 uncultured Natronomonas sp. | reverse complement strand
GGTTCAAATCCCTGTCCCGGCGCTTCTGTAGCGAACAACACGGACTACGACCTACCCGTCACGGGGGTAAGCGAACTGAAACAGAAAACGGCTACGTGTGGATCAGTGGTGATCGTCTCTAAGTGCCAAGTCCAGATAGGGGCGAACCGCGTCGATGGTGGATAATCCAGTTACCGTCTCCTCTTCGATCTCGTAGTTGACCAATTCTGCTGACACGAGTCTCGGAAGATGGGTGTGATAGAGGCTGGTCAGAATACGTTCGTATTGCTCGTATGTCGGATTGCTCTCCCAGAGGGCCAACTGTTCGGCAAGTTCACCGAGTGGGACACTACCTGTACGCCCGGCGAGATAATGGAGCACGTTCCGGCGTCGATCGTTGGCCAGTAAGGGAAAGATATCAGTCGCTTCAAGATCGGTGGTTGATGGGTTAGACCCGGTCTCGGCTGGAGTCTTCGTTGTCATAGTCTCTTCCTGCTCTACCTCCACTCGCGTATCACTCAATCATCGCAGCCAACTTCAGCAGAGTACACCTACCGGTGGGTGAGGAGTCGTTAAAAAGCATTTTACTAGATGCGTATCAGATGGCTTCATCTTTGATCCGCTATTCTTCCAAGATAGTTGGTTGATAGGACGAATCTTCTTCCGAGTAGGACTTCGTGATAGAGACGGTCCAGTCCGGTGCATCGGTGAGCGGGACAGTAAACTGCCACTCGCCCTCGATAGTGTGCCCTTGTGAGTAGGCGTTCAGAAGGAGTTCTTTAAGCGACTGCTCGAAGGAGAATACTCCGGTATCCCGTCGGTCGGTTGGTGGTGGGTTCATGATAGGTTCGGAAGAGATAGGGGATGAAAACAACTCCCTGCTTCGACCTCTAACGCCTCAGAGAATGTGTGAAATATATAATATCACCGGTTAATACGCAGATATGACTGAACGGATGTTTCAGAACGGGTGAGATGAAATAAATCGCCGACAAGAGATCCCCCTCGCGCCCGCTCGGGAGACCGCCGAGCGCGCGCCACCGCATGTTGATTTTGTACACTTCTTCGATTGTCGGTCGGCTATCAGCCGTCTCGTATATCTGCTTATATATTATTTATAAATGATTTAAATACCTGCTACCGACGTTTTGGGAACTAGTCGAACCTGATCTTCGTTTATAAACTATCGGCTGTCATTCGAGCGCAGCCGATGAGCGGGCGATCGATTAAATCGAGGTAACGGTTATCACAGTGCCGCAGTCTGTCGGTTCCCCCGGACGTACTCGCTGGCCCTCGCAGGGTGTGCGGGAGCGTCCATCAGACACATTTATATAGAACCGTCAACAATCATTCGGACGACTATGAGCCAACAGCAGCAGATGGGAGGCCAGCCGATGATAATTCTCGGTGAGGATTCCCAGCGCATGAAGGATCGCGACGCCCAATCGCACAACATCGCGGCGGCGAAAGCGGTCGCCGAGTCGGTACGATCGACGCTCGGCCCCAAAGGGATGGACAAGATGCTCGTCTCCTCTATGGGTTCTATCACCGTCACGAACGACGGTGTCACAATTCTACAGGAGATGGACATCGACAACCCGACGGCGTCGATGATCGTCGAGGTCGCCGAGACACAGGAGGACGAGGCGGGTGACGGGACGACGACGGCCGTCTCCATCGCCGGCGAACTGCTCAAGAACGCCGAGGACCTCCTCGAACAGGACATCCATCCGACGGCGATCATCAAGGGCTTCCATCTCGCCAGCCAGCGCGCTCGCGAGGAAGTGGACGACGTCTCCTACGAAGTCGATCCCGAGGACACCGATCTGCTCAAGCAGGTCGCCGAGACATCGATGACCGGTAAGGGTGCCGAACTCGAAAAGGAAGCCCTCGCACAGCTCATCGTCGACACCGTTCAGGCCGTCACCGTCGAAGCTGACGACGGCGAGTCCATCGTCGATCTCGAGTACGTCAACGTCGAGACCCAGACCGGCCGATCCGCCGGCGAATCCGAACTCCTCAACGGGGCAGTCATCAAAAAGAGCCCCGATCACGACGACATGCCGCACGTCGCCGACGACGCGAACGTGCTGTTGATCGACGAGGCGCTCGAACTCGAGGACACCGACGCCAGCGCCAACCTCCAGCTCGACAGTCCGGAGCAGCTCCAGACGTTCATCGACAAGGAGGAAGAACAGATCCGAGAGAAGGTGCAGACGATCGTCGACGCCGGCGTCGACGTCGTCTTCTGTCAGAAAGCGATCGACGACCTCGCGGCGCACTACCTCGCAAAGGAGGGCATCATCGCGACCTCCCGAGTGAAAAAGAGCGATCTCTCCTTCCTGCGTGAAGTCACGAGCGGCGATATCGTCTCCGATCTCGACGCGATCGAAGACGCGACGCTCGGCTCCGCGAACGTCGAATACGACGGCGAGGAGGAGATGTTCTACGTCGAAGGGACCGGCGACGATCCGCACGGCGTGACGCTTTTGCTTCGCGGCTCGACCGAACAC
>CAYQWI010000370.1:0-2493 GCA_964421165.1 uncultured Natronomonas sp. | reverse complement strand
TTGTCCTTGCAGTCGCCGACGCCGTCGACGAGCGTCTCTTCGACCGTCCGGTTGTACTCGTAGACGTCCATCGACTCGAAGTCGCGGGCGTACCGGACGTCCTGAACGAACCTGACGAGCAGTTCGAACCACTCCCCTCTTGAAAGGTCGCCGGCCACGGCGCCGTCGGACTCCCGCGTCGCGTCCGAGGCGATCGCGCTCGCTAGATCGCGGGCGAGCGGGCTCGACAGCGATTCCTCGAAGGTTCGCACGTATCCGCGCTCCCGGTCGAGGGCCGCTTCGTACAGCGAACGCCGGAGCCGATACGCGAGCGACCACCTCTCCAGTTCGGAATCGCGCCACTCATATTGCAGAACGAGGTCGTTTCCGTCCCGCTCGCGCGCGAAGCGGTCGCGACGCACCGAGGTCGGCGCGTCGGCGAGTCGTTCCCCCGCAGTCACCCGTCTGCCGGCTCCGCCCGCCCACCGGTGGGGATCTGATTCGCAGAGAAAGGCGGCGTCGGTCGACGACTCCGACGCCGTCGAGCGGAGGTAGCTTTCGTAGAACCAGATCCCCGCTTCCCGGCCGTCGCGAGGAACGGTGACCTCGACCGTGGTCGGGCTATCGATCCGAACGCGATCGCTGACTGCCCGAGCGAGGATGTCCCCGGCGGGATACTCCCGCCGGATGAGAAGGATCCGGCCCGTCTCGTGCGACTCCCGAGGTCGTAACTCGACCGAGACCGTATCGCCCTCGACGGTGCCCACTCGCCCGGTCACGTCTCGGGCGCGCGGAGGGACGGCGATCGTCTCGTCCGTCTCGCCCGCTCCGAACCCGAGGTTTCGCTCGGCGAGCGAAACGGCTTCACCACCCAGTAAGATGCCCGTAACGGCGGCCGAGACTCCGAGGAACTGGCGTCTGTGCATGGATCAAGTGTCGGATTGAGCGACGGAGCCGTCCGTCTCGATCGAACCGAACTAGTATGTAAGTATAAGCGTTCCGTTTCGGTAATATTTGCTTACTGACTCGTCGCGACATCGCGGAGGTGGACGCGCGGACAAAGAGGTGATTTCCCCTGAGAAAGAAGCTATTACCGCCGCGAACCGGGGTACTTCGCCGGCGGTTCACGTCGCTTCGGATGCGATGCGGATCGAAAGTGGTCATTGAGCTAATAAACAGTGGAGATCGGTCGATAGAGGGTTTATATACAGTGAGAACCGTTCGATAGAACGTTTATATACAGTGAGATCCGGCCGATAGAGGATTTATAAACGCGGGGACGACCCCTAAGCATATTGTACCGTGCCGAGAACGCACACATCACATGCCGGCCGAATCGTTCACACTCGCCGCCGCACAGATCGAACCGGTCTATCACGACAAAGCTGGAACGCTCGATAAGACCTGCCGATACATCGAGAAAGCCGGGAAGGAAGGGGCCGATCTCGTCGTCTTTCCGGAGACGTACTTTCCCGGGTACCCGTACTGGCGCGGCAGCGTCTCGATTCCGCGATGGACCGAGTTAATGGTCGATCTCCAGAAGAACAGCCTCTCGGTCGACGACGACGAGCTCGAAGTCCTCGGTGACGCGATCGCGGAGGCGGATCTCCACGTCGCGCTCGGGACGAACGAACTGAGCGAGAGGCCGGGAAGCGAGACGCTGTACAACTCCATCTTTTATTTCGATCGGGACGGCGAACTGGTCGGTCGCCACCGGAAGCTGATGCCGACCCAGGAGGAACGCGCGATCTGGGGTCGCGGCGATCCTTCGAGTCTCGCCACGTACGACACCGATATCGGAACGCTCGGTGGACTGGTCTGCTATGAGAACCACATGACGCTCTCGAAGGCGGCCCTGACGGCGATGGGCGAAGAGATCCACGCCGCCGTCTGGCCGGGGTTTTGGGAACAGCACGGCCACCCGGGCGATAAGAGCCGCGCCGAGAGCGCCGAGGCGAAAGACACCTGCGACATTTACCCGGCGATGCGCGAGTACGCCTTCGAGACCCAGTCGTTCGTCGCCGCCTGCGCGGCGTACATGAGCGACGACGTTCCCGAACAGTTCTCTAAAGAGGAGTTAGGATTCAACGTGGCCGCGGGCGGGAGCATGCTTGTAAACCCCGCCGGAATCGTCAAGGCCGGGCCGCTGGTCGGCGAGGAGGGCCTTCTGACCGCCGACTTCGAACGCGACGAGCGCCGGGCGACGAAGGCGTACTTCGACGCGATGGGTCACTACAGCCGATGGGACGCCGTGTCGCTCGACGTGAACGACGAGACGCTCGATCCGATCTCGAATCGATCACGCTCGGCGAGCGGGACGAACGAACGGCTCTCGGCGGCCGCCGCGGGAGAACTCGCCGAGGAGTACGAGGTGTCAGTCGAGACTGTCGAGGCGATCGCCGACGCGATCGAAGATCGATAAAAGGCCGGTTACTCGATTTCGAGGTCGCCGCCCGCTCCGCCCGAGTCCCCGTTTTCGTCCCACTCGAGTTCGAACTCGATGCTCAGTTCACC
>CAYQWI010000369.1:0-2496 GCA_964421165.1 uncultured Natronomonas sp. | reverse complement strand
GAAGCGACGGTCCGACGGTTGCCGAATGGGGGACGTTTTTGCCTTCGGAACGCTGAACGTGACGTATGGCACAAACGACGAAGGTGTATGGGGAGTGGCCGTTACAGCGGTTGATGACCGAAGTCGTCGGTTCGGGGCACAAATCCGCCGACGACATGACCCGCGAACAGGCGACGGACGCCTTCCGGCGAATCCTCGACGGCGAACCGGATCCCACGACGCTCGGTGCGTTCTGGCTCGCGAACCGCTGGAAGCGAAACACGCCCGAGGAACTCGCGGCGTACGTCGACGTGATGTCCGACGGCGTCGAGACCGCAGCACCGAACTGCGACCCCGTCGACTGCGGTGCGAACTACGACGGCAAGGGGAGAACGGCGCTGTTGGGTGTCGCCTCCGGGCTCGTCTCCGCCGCCGCCGGAACGCCGGTCGTCGTCCACTCCGGCGATCGCGTCCCAACGCAAAAACAGGACGCGTACAAACACGTTCTCGACGAGCTCGGCGTCAGAACCGAGCTAGCGCCCGAGGAGTCGGCCGAGATGACCGACGAGGCCGGATTCGGCTTCTACTACCAGCCCGAGTTCGCTCCCGACGTCGACGCGCTCTCCGACCGACGCGAGCGGATGGGCGTCCGGACGTTCGTCAACACGATCGAGACGCTCGCGAACCCCGCCGAAGCGTCGACGCATCTGGGATCGTTCTATCACCTCCCCTACGCGAAACGGATCATCGACACCTTCGACGCCGCAGAATCGACGTCGATCGATCGCGTCGTGATGTTCCAGGGCCTTGAGGGGTACGACGACATCCGACCGGGGTCGACGAAGGTCGCCGTCTGGAACCGCGGCGAGGAACTGGACGATTTCGACATCGAAACGCCGGAGTACGGGATGGACTTCGAGAGCGACGATCTCGGCGTCGACGACGTCGCGGCCGATTCCGCCGAAATCACCGAAGCCGTCCTCGCCGGCGAGCGCGATGGCGACTTCGCGGACGCCGTCGCCGTCAACGCCGCGCTTCGGATCTACGCGGGCGGTGACGTAGACAGTATTCAGGACGGCCTCGACGTGGCTCATGAGGCGATCGACTCCGGCGAGCCGGCCGAGCGACTCGAGACGCTTCGGTCGTTCTGACTGGCGACCAGTCGTATTTTCCCGAACAGACGGCTCCTTAAGTGGTACCGAACAGTGTAGAGACAGTGTGAAACGCGTCCGTTCACCTGACTCGAAGCGAGTAGGCGATCGTCGAGAGACCCAGGAGGACGAACAGGCTCTCGATGAGGATCCCGATGCCGAGCGGGACGTTGAGGAGCTCGAAGGTGATCCCGGCGAGCGAGACGCCGATGACGATAAGCCCGAACCCGACCGCGAGGAGCCCGAGCGCTCGATGGTGGGTGCGGCGATACGCGCTGAACGCGAGATACGTCACGACGCCGCCGACGATGAGGATGAGTGTCTTTACGACCGCGAGCGCAAGCTGAATCTCCGGACCGATTGACGTGTGTACCATGTTATAACTCCCTCCGAACTTCGGACCACATCTCAGCGAGCCGCTCGTCCGCCCGTTGTGCGGGACGTTCGATCTCGATTTCGAGATCGACTCCGTCGTCGCGCGTAATAATGATCTCCTCGAAATCGACCCCATAGTGGCTCGCGTGGCTGCCGTCGCTTCGGATCTCGGTTCCCTCCCGAACGAGTGTGGCTTTCGACAGCCGATCGAGTTTCCGGTACATCGTCGATCGAGGGATATCACACCGTTCGAGGAGTTCGCGTGCCGTCCGCGGTTCCTCTAGCTCGGAGAGGATGGCGCGACAGTCTTCGTCGTGTAACGCCTCCAAAACGGTGACAGCGTCTGGGGCGTCATCCTCGACCAACGGATCCCGGACCATATTTCAGTGTTTTCGACGCGGGACATAAATAGCGACGTATTTCGCCCGACGATACTGGTACACTTTTGCCGCATGTCGTCGTCCAGTTCGCATGAAATCGACGCGTCGGGCGGCCCTCGGATCGATGGTCGGGGCGGCAATCGCCTCGATAGCCGGCTGCATCGGGAATGGAGACGAAGGGGCCGACGACAGCGAGGGGAACGAAAGCCGGCACTCTTTTGCGGCGGCCGAACCTGATTCGACCATGAGCGACGATAGATCCGTCTCAGATCCACAGAACCCGACCGCGACGATCAGAACGACCCACGGCGACATCGCCGTCGAACTGTTCGCCGAACGCGCGCCCCGAACGGTCGAGAATTTCATCGGCCTCGCGACCGGCGCCGCCGACTACGACGGCACCGAAGTCGCGCCGGGGACCGGCGCGTGGGAAGTTCCGGAATCGGGCGAAAAGCGAATCGATCCCCTCTACGACGGCGTTCCGTTCCACCGCATCATCGAGGACTTCATGATTCAGGGCGGCGACCCGACCGGCACCGGTCGCGGCGGTCCGGGCTACCAGTTCGACGACGAGTTCCACGACGAGTTGACGCACGACGGGGCCGGGATCC
>CAYQWI010000368.1:0-2504 GCA_964421165.1 uncultured Natronomonas sp. | reverse complement strand
CGACGATGAGCAGCCATTTCACGACGGTCTGTTGGGTCCCGTCGAGACCCTGATTGACGAGGGCGTTGTAGACGCCGTTGACGCCGTGGAACGTGCCGGCGATCAAAAACAGCACCATCGTCAGGAAGTAGCCGACCTGACTCATCCGGGCCTGCGTTCCCGCGAACGTGATGTCCGCCGCGTGGTTGACGAAGTGTAATAACATGAAGTGATACGCCAACACGACGACGAGGAACGCGGCCGTGATCCGCTGCAGCAGCCAGCGCGTCCCCTTCGGTTCGAATGACGAGTAGTGTTCAGCCATTCTAGAATGCCCCCAAGAGGAAGGTTGGAATGCTCGCGACGGTGATCGCCGCGGTCGCTATCAACGCGGCGTAAAACGCCTTGTCCTGTGCCTCAAGCCCGACGCCGAGATCGACGAAGAGCAAGCGAATCCCGTTGAGGATGTGAAAGACGGCAACGGCCAGCAGGCCGACCTCGAGGAACCTGACGACGAGCAGGCTCTCCAGTCCCTGGAGCGTTGCCGTGTAGGTCGCCCCGTCCACCGTCGCAGTGCTCAGGACGGCTACGTGCGTGAACAGATAGCCGATGAGCACCCAGCCGGTGAACTTGTGAAAGATCCAAGCCCACATGCCGGCGGAGAATTCCTGCCACCGCCCGAAGTCCTCTATGAGACCTCGGTCGTACGATTGACTCATGCAGCGTATGATCCGGACCCCGCAGGTATAGTAGTTACTACATGCCAGTGACTCACGCAGGATCGTAAGGAGCACACACTCGAGTCAGGGATGCTCGAAGGCCGGTCAAAGACGGTCTCTGGCCTGCGTTTGTCTGAACGCCCGAAGCGTCGGACCATCGAGGGCGACGAGGTGACACAGCGGATTCCCGGGATACACGAGCGGGTTTTCGGGGACGCCGATGAGCAGCCCGGTGAACGGGGCCTCGACTGTCGTCACGTCCGTCTTGAACGGGTTGGTGATCGTACAGACGGCGTCGCCGTCCTCGACGAGCGAACCGCGGTCGTGGTGCATCTCGACGAGACCGCCGGCGTCCGCTCGAAGCCACGTCTTTTCGTCGGACCCATCGATAACTGTTCGCCAGCCCGGCCACTTAACGATCTCAGTTTCCAACATTCCGAACTCCGCCATCACCGACAGCACTCCGTCGAGAGCCGCGTCGATGAGCGGCCGCTGAAAGCGGTGTGCCTCGCCGAGCTCGACGGTGATCGTGGACGTGCCGACCGCGCTCGCTTCGCGCCGCAACGAACCGCTCGGGCCGTCGCTGTCGATGATGACGTTCGAGGCGAACGCGTTCGCGACGCGGGCGACCGACGGATCGGCCATCTCGGCGCGGACGTGAAGCATGTTGCTTCGGCCGCGCGTCGACGTGTGAAAATCCAGTCCGATATCGCACGGTTCGATGAAGTTTCTGAACACCCGATTCGCGATGCGTTTCGCGCTGGTAGCCGATCCGTCGCCGGGAAACGACCGGTTCAGGTCGCGGTCGTAGATCGGCAGGTACCGCTGTTGAGCGATGAACCCGGGGACGTTGAGGACGGGCAAACAGACGAGCGTTCCACGGAGTTCCGAGTGGTCCCACTCGTGGGCGACCTCGCGGACGACCTCGATCCCGTTGAGTTCGTCGCCGTGGGCCGCTGCCGTGAGACAAAGCGCCGGGCCGTCGGCTTCGCCGTTGACGATCGTCACCGGGATCCGGACCGGATCCCCGAGATACGTCTCGCTGACGGTAAAGCGGATGTTCGCGGTCTCGCCGGGGGCGACCGCTCCGCCGTCGTAAGTAAACGTCTCGGTCATAATCGTCACACGGCATGTGGGGTCATAAGAGCGCTGACCTGTCCGAACCGATCCCGGACTCTACCGGTAACATTTTGCCGCGGTCGAACCCAGAAAACGTATGTCCGATTCACTCACTGTCGGCGTTCTCAGCCTTCATAGCTCGAAGGAGACGAAAGCGATTTTGAACGCGGTAGACGATCTCGGCCACGATACCGAGTGGCTTCGTGCGGAAAACACCGTCGTCGATATCGAAGACGGAAACGTAACGCTCGAACCGGACGTGGACGTCGTCGTCAATCGGCTGTTACTCTCGAAGGAAGAACAACCGGCCGAAGCGCTCGGGTTGGCGACGATGCTCGACCGGATTCGACCGGTGTTGAACACGCCGACGGCGACGATGACGGCGATGCACAAGTTCGCGACCGGAACCGCCCTCGCGGAGGCGGACATCCCCGTTCCCGACGCGCTGATGGCTCTTTCGAGTGACATCTTGAACACCCGCCGGGAGCGGTTCGGCGAGGAAGTCGTCTACAAGACCGCGATCGGGACTCACGGCGGCGGGACCTGGAAGCTCGATACCGACGATCCGGTGAACCCGATGGTCGGGTCCAGACAGGCGTTCTTACAGGAGCTCATCGAACACGACGAGAAGCGTCACCACGATCTCCGCGTCTACGTCGTCGGCGAACGCATCGTCGGGGCGATGAA
>CAYQWI010000367.1:0-2517 GCA_964421165.1 uncultured Natronomonas sp. | reverse complement strand
CCGCTCGACGCGTGGCTGCAGGAAGACATCTGGCCGACCGAGGCCGCACTCACTCCCGAAGATATCGCTGCAGGGACCCGCTTGGGAGCGGTCGAGCTCCTGAAAAACGGCGTGACGACCGTCGGCGATATGTACTTCGAGGTTCCGGAGATCGCGAGCGTGATCGAGGAAGCCGGATTACGCGCCCGCCTCGGTCACGGGATCGTCACGATCGGCAAGGATGAAGCCGACGCGAGGGACGATTTCGAAACGGGTCTCGAAGTCGCTCGCGACCTCGACGATACTGCGGACGGACGTATCCGGACGGCGCTGATGCCGCATTCGCTGACGACGACCGACGGCGAACTACTGGAGGAGTTCGTCCCGCTCGCGCGTGAAGCCGAAATCCCGCTGCACTACCACGCGAACGAAACCCACGACGAGGTCGAACCGATCGTCGAGGAGCGCGGCGTCCGACCGCTGGAGTACGCCGACGATCTCGGAATGCTCGAAGCCGGCGATTTCATCGCCCACGGCGTCCATACCGATCGGACGGAGATGGAACTGCTCGCCGAGCGCGGCGTCGGTGTCGCACACTGCCCGGCCTCGAACATGAAGCTCGCGAGCGGGATCGCCCCGATTCAGGAGATGCTCGATACGAACGTCACCGTCGGGATCGGGACCGACGGCGCGGCCTCGAACAACGATCTCGACGTCTTCGACGAGCTTCGGGACGCGGCGATGGTCGGTAAGCTCAAGGCTGATGACGCGGCAGCCGTCACCGCGCCCGACGTCGTCCGAGCGGCGACCGAAGGAGGGGCAGAGCTGCTCGGCTTCGATTCGGGACGGATCGAACCGGGCGCGCTCGCCGACCTCGCTGTCGTCGATCTGCGGAAACCGCATCTCACCCCCCACCACGATCTCGTCAGCCATCTCGCCTACGCCGTCCGGGGGTCGGACGTGCGACACACCGTCGTCGACGGCGAAGTGGTCGTTCGCAACGGAGAGATCCTGACGCTCGACGAGGCGGCAATCCGACGGGAGGCCGAGCGACACGCTGAAGCGCTGATCGAGCGGGCGAAAGGAAGCGACGAATAAACACTCTCCGACTGTTATAAACCATCTCCTTCGTTCTCGATAGTCCTTAAACGCCAGATCGGACTGTGAAACGAACTGAACGAGGCTGCCGCTTTAATTGTAATATCGGAGTATCCGACGCGTATGAACCCGAACAGACGATTCGTCGCGATCGCACTGTCCGCGCTGTTAGCGTTCTCGATAGTCGGACCCGGACTCGCGCTGGCGGATGCCGATTCCTTGACCGGAAGCCCGAGCCTCAACGTCGCTCAAAACGGCGAGATCGTGGTCACCGTCACTGACGACAACGCGACCGTTGAAAATGCCACGGTGAACGTGACGGTCGATGACGAGAACGTCACCTACGCGGGTGCCGGAACGTACACGACAGACGGGAACGGAACGGTCGGACTGCCGGTGCCGGAGGAGACGGTGAACGTGACGATCAACGCGACCGTCGAGAACCGAACGGCCGAGACGAGCGTGACGTTAGCCGCGGAGACCGACGACGAAGCAGAGGACTTGCCGTTCGGACACCGTGTGAGCGCGTTCCTCCAGGCCTTGTTCGGCGCTGACGATGGCGACGATCGGAGCGTCGGCGAACGCGTCGCCGGCTTCGTCACGTCGAACAATCCCGGTAATCCGCCGGCCCACGCCGGGCCTGGCAGTGTGACCGGATCGAGCGAATTGAACGAATCGAATGGATCGGATTCCAGTGGAGACGCGGAGAACGATATCGAGATGTCCGGCGATCCCTCGACCGACCGTGGAAACGGTGGGGGTCCACCGGCAGCGGCTCCCGGACACAGCAACAGCGGATCTGAATCCGGCGGGGGAGACGCAAACAGCGGGAACAGCGTTGGCGATAGCGGAGAGACCTCCGGAAATAGCGGGAACGCTCCCGGGAACAGCGGGAACGGTGGGGGTAATCCCGGGAACGGCGGGAACGCTCCCGGCCGATAATCCCGCTTACCGTCAGTTCTTCCGCCTTGGCCTTCGGTAGCGTTTTCCCGCAGTCGCCCGTCGTGACAGGTATGAGCCATCCGACGATAACCGAACAGCTCGACGATCCGACGGCAGCCCGCGCTTCGGGCCGCAAGAAGATCGAGTGGGCCCGCCAACACATGCCGATCATGACCGCCATCGCCGAGGAGTTCGGCGCGGAGAAACCCCTCGAAGGCGAAGTGATCGCGATGGCGATGCACGTCGAAGCCAAAACGGCCGTGTTGACCGAAGTGCTCGCCGAAGCCGGAGCAGAAGTCGCCATCACCGGGTGTAATCCGCTGTCGACGCACGATGACGTGAGCGCCGCGCTGGATTCGAACAGTTCGGTCACGTCGTACGCCAAGCGGGAGGTCGACGACGAGGAGTACTACGCCGCCATCGAGGCGACGCTCGATCACGAGCCGACGATCACCGTCGACGACGGCGGCGACCTCGTGATGGCGATCCACGAGAACT
>CAYQWI010000366.1:0-2518 GCA_964421165.1 uncultured Natronomonas sp. | reverse complement strand
GACGAGGGGATCGACGAGGAGATCCGCGCGTTCGCCGCGGCCGGCAAGCCGATCCTCGCGACCTGTGCGGGCCTCATCGTCGCCAGTCGCGACGCGAAAGACGATCGCGTGACGACGCTCGACATCCTCGACGTGAGCGTCGATCGGAACGCCTTCGGCCGGCAAAAGGATAGCTTCGAGGCGGCACTCGACGTGGACGGACTCGCGGATCCGTTCCCGGCGGTGTTCATCCGCGCACCGAGTATCGACGAAGTCGGTGCTGGAGTCGAAGTGCTCGCGAGCGTCGACGGCCGGCCGGTCGCAGTCCGAGGGGGAAACGTCGTCGGAACCTCTTTTCACCCCGAGTTGACCGACGATTCGCGGATTCACGGACTGGCGTTTTTCGAGTGAACCCGCCCCGAGGCGGCTTCTCCCGATCGCTGGGGTTTTTAGCGCATCGTCACTTCCAGTTAGTATGGACGCACACATAGAGGGCGTCCGGGTCGCTGACTCCCCATCGGGGCTCGTCGCCGTCGTGACGCTCGGCGTCGAGAGCGAGACGGACGTGTTGCCCATCTTCGTCGGGATCGAGGAGGCCGCGAGCATCGCCCGCGGCGTCGACGCGGCCGATATCGGCCGGCCGCTGACGCACGATTTGCTTCTCGACATCGTCGAGGAGCTGGGCGGTCGGGTCGACCGGGTCGTCGTCTCCGGCGTCGAGGAAGGGACCTACGTGGCCGATCTCCACATCGAAACGCCGCGAGGTGGCGCGGTCGTCGACGCGCGTCCGAGCGATTCGATCGCGCTCGCCGCGCGGACCGACGGCGACATCGCGATCGAAGAGACGGTGTTCGAGACGGGACGAGAGCCGCTCGACGAGTACGAACACCTCGAAGATATCCGGGAGATGATGGCCGCATGAACGACGGCGAGATACTCGACGAACTGTTCGCCGTCATCGAATCTCGCAAGGAGGAGCTCCCGGAGGGATCCTATACGGCGTCGCTTTTCACCCACGAGAAGGGCGACAACGCCGTTCTCGAGAAGCTCGGCGAGGAGATGACCGAGCTGATCCTCGCCGCCAAAGACGACGACACGGACGAGATCGCCCACGAAGCCGCCGATATCATCTACCACATGCTCGTCCTGTTGTCGATGCAGGAGATGACGCTCGACGATCTCCGCGCAGAGCTTCGCGAGCGGTACTCCTGATACTGTCGACTACGCTTCCGAAAGGGGTGAGAACACGGTCTCTATCGAGATATCGCTGGGGGACACATCCGATCGATATATAAGCGGTATGTAATCCGAAGATATCTGGTAAGAACGCCGATAAACAAAGAGATTAAACCTCGGAATCAGGTGACAAGATGGTATTCCAGGGTGCACAAGAGGAGTACTGGACGGCGGGATCAGGAGGCCGACGGTGGCGATCGTAACCGAAGCCGCCGGGAAGACGATCATGTGTCAGACCTGCAAAACGGGGTTTATTATACCGAAATCCGAGACGGCAGTCTGTTGTCCCATCTGTCGAATGAACCGGATTCAACAGGTAGAGTAAAACGTCAACTGAGGGGATCGGCGTGCGCGCCGTCCCACTCGACCCGCCCCTCGTGAGCCAGCTTTTCGAGGTGGGCCCGAACCGTCGCGCCGGCGAGATCGCGAACGCCGGAGAGATCCTTCTCGTAGGCGGAGGTGAGGATTTTATCGACAGTTCGGTTTCCGGCCCTGACGGCGTCGAACACGCGCCGCTCACGGTCGAGGCGGTGGGAGATCAGTCGCACACAGGCCGATCGGGGATCGTCGATCACGGGACCGTGTGCGGGATAGAGATGGTCTGGATCCATCGCGTGCACCCGTCGGAGCGAGGTGAGGTACGCCCGCATGTCGCCCGCCGGAGACCCGACGACGACACTGCCCTCGGCGACGGCGAGATCGCCGACGAGAAGGGAATTACCGACCCCGAAAGCGACGTGTTCGACCGCGTGTCCCGGCGTTTCGGAGGCGGTGACGGCTCCGTCGTCGACGCCGATTTCGGTTCCGTCCCGAAACGTCCGGTCCGGCTCGACGCCGGTCGCCTCTGCGAACGACGCCTCGCGGCCGTATCGACACCACACCGTCGCGCGGTCGGCATACTCCGAGACCGCGCCGACGTGATCGGGATGGTGGTGCGTGACGGCGACGTGCGAGATCGAATCGAGCTCGCGGTCGATCCGCTCGTCGCGCGCCGCCGGATCGACGAGAAGCGCGTCGTCGCTGCCGACGAGATACGCCGCCGTCCGGCCCGTCGGCGCGCGGGTGGAAACGTCGAGGGGGATACGTTCGATCCGCATACCGATGCGTCGATCGCCGGCGGCTTAAGCGTGCGTCACAGCGCTTTGACCCAACCAGGGACCGACGCCATGCCGTCTTTGTCGGCCCAGTCGTGTCGTTCGAGATACTCCGAAAGCGTCGTGAACTCGAAGCCGAACGTTCCCTCGTTCGCGTCGATATCGGCGCTGTAGCCGACCTCGTTGAACCACTCGCACATGACGGTGAA
>CAYQWI010000365.1:0-2541 GCA_964421165.1 uncultured Natronomonas sp. | reverse complement strand
GACACGGCAGAATTATGCCGCACCCGGACGCCGGGTACTATATGACGGAGTTTGCATCCCGCGTCGAGAAGATCTCGATTAGCGGTATCCGCGAAGTGTTCGAAGCGGCCGGCGAGGACGCGATCAACCTCGGGCTCGGACAGCCGGATTTCCCGACGCCCGATAACGCCCGAGAGGCGGCGATCGAGGCGATCGAATCGGGAGCGACGGACGGCTACACATCGAATAAAGGAACGATAGAGCTCAGAGAGGCCATCGCAGCGAAACACGATCGAGACAACGATTTCTCGGTCGATCCCGAAAACGTCATCGCGACGTCCGGGGGGAGCGAGGCCCTCCACATCGCGATCGAGGCACACGTCGAGTCGGGTGACGAAGTCATCTATCCGGACCCCGGGTTCGTCTCGTATGAAGCCTTGACGCACGTCGCTGACGGTGATCCCAAACCGGTCCGGCTACGCGATGATCTGACGATGGACCCGGAAACTGTCGAAGACGCCATCACCGACGATACTGCGGTATTCGTCGTCAACAGCCCTGCCAACCCGACGGGAGCCGTTCAGAGCGAAGCCGATATGCGCGAGTTCGCACGCATCGCCGACGAACATGACGTCCTCTGTCTCTCCGATGAGGTTTACGAACCGTTCGTTTTCGGCGGCGAGCACCACTCACCGGCCGATTTCACCGATTCGGGAAACGTCGTGGTCGTCAACGCCTGCTCGAAGGCGTACTCCATGACCGGCTGGCGGCTCGGCTGGGTGACCGGTTCCAACGAACGAATCGAACGGATGCTCCGTGTCCATCAGTACGCGCAGGCGTGCGCGTCAGCACCTGCTCAGTTCGCCGCCGAAGCCGCACTATCGGGGCCACAAGGTCGCGTCGGTGAAATGCGAGACGCGTTCGAGACCCGACGCGACGTGTTGCTCGACGGATTAGAGGAGATGGGTCTCGAGGTTCCGACGCCGCAGGGTGCGTTTTACGCGATGCCGAAGGTTCCCGACGGATGGACCGACGAAGTCATCGATCGCGGCGTCGTCGTCGTGCCGGGCGAGGCGTTCGGTGACGGTGGGACTGGCCACACCCGGATATCATACGCCACCGACATCGAGACGCTGAAGGAAGCGATCGAGATCATGCGCGAGGCGACTGCGGCAGTTCAGTAACGGCTCGGTCCAAACGATTAACTCGACGGCCCACCGCGTGGAAACAATGGAAGACGGATCGTTCGCCCGGCGGATCGCGTTCGGAATCGGACTGTGGGCACTGTTGTCTCTCGGTCTATCAGCTGTGCTTTTCGGTCTCTTTACCCTGACGGGAGCGACACCGCCCGGGGAAAGCTCCCTCGTGGGACTCGCGTTCGCGCTCGGGATCGTCGTCACCGGTCTCGCGTTCCTCGCCGTCGTCACCGATCGACTACTGTTCTCCCGTGAGCCAACGGGTTTTTTGACCCGACAATCCGTCTGGGTGATAGTGTTCGCGATCTCTGTCGTCGTCGTGACCGCCGGTATGTTGTCCACCGTCTCTGTCACGCCGGGAAACGCCGTTCTCCTCGGTATCATCGTCGGTTTGCCGACGACGATGCTTCTTTTCGTCGCCGTCAATTTGGCTCGTTACCGATCGATGGAGTATCAGCCGTAGGCTGCCCAAAATTCAACGGGTCATCGTAAGAGTTCACGTGATCTTTCCGAAGCACCGAGAACCGCCGCCGAAAAACGGGCGTCGGAACCCCCGATCGGCTACGAGACGACCTGTCAGTTCGCGGTCGAAACGATCTTTATTACGTCTCCCTCTGCGAGCTCGTGGCTTTCGCCGATGCGACGGTTCTCTCTCGCGTCGACCGCGTGGAGATATCCCTCGCCGATGTCCGAATGAACCGCGAAGGCGAGCTCCTTGGGCGTCGATCCGGTCGGAAGCAAGAACGCGTCCGGGAGCACGTTCCCCTGGCCGTCGGTCCAGTGCGTTTCGTTTTGGACCGGATAGACGGTGATCCGATCGAGCAAGCCGTAGACGGCCTCGTTGAGCGCCTCCTGAACGCCCGTCCCGCCCCACGCTTCGAGAACTGAGCGGATCCTGTCGAGTCCGTCCCGCTGTGCGTCCGAAACGTCGCCCGTGATCGCGAACTCCGCGTCACCGGGATCGTACTCTATGACGCCAGCTTCTTCGGCCCCACGAAGAGCAAGTTCGCCCTCCGCCGTACAGGGGATGACTCGGTCGGCCACCGCTTGGAGCCGTTCGATGTTCCCCTCGGGGGCGATATCCGCTTTATTGGCGACGACGACGATCGGTTTCGTTCGTTCGCGAACGACTCGTGCCAACTCTTCTCGATCCTCGTCGTCCCACGCAAACGGGTCCCGATCGTATTCTATCTCCCGCAAAACCGCCGCGACGTCGTACTCGCTGGCCCCGACGCCGGTGAGCATCTCCGTAACGGCCTCTTCGAAGTCGAACTCCGGCGATCGAGATTGGCGCTCGATCGATTCCCAGTTGCGATCGACGATCCCCGCGATCCACATATCCATCTCGGTTTGGATGAAGTGGATA
>CAYQWI010000364.1:0-2548 GCA_964421165.1 uncultured Natronomonas sp. | reverse complement strand
CATCCCTACGAGTTCGGTTGTGGGTTTCACATCACCGTCGACGGCGTCCCCTGTTTCTGGCCGGGCGATTCCGACGTGATCGACGAACACGACGGGTTGGACGTCTCAATATTCATGCCGTCGATCTCGAAGAGCTTCACGATGAATCGACACGATGCGGCCGACCTCGCCGAAGATTTGGGTCCGGATCTCGTCGTCCCGATCCACTACAACACGTTTCCGGCGCTGGAATCGGATTCCGGCGCGTTCGCCGCTGACGTGGCGAAACGGGGGATTCCGGTCGTCCTCGAAGAGAGCGACTTTTGAGTCGGACAAGGTGTTTGGACAATTCCGACTCCCGTCTACCGACGAAGTACGAGCACGACGAGCCCCGAAAGCAAGAAGAACGCGCCGACGAGCACGAACGCGTTCGTCACGACGGAAAAGTCGATTACGGCACCGAGAAGGACGGGACTGATAAGCTGTCCGAGCGCGCTCACGGTGAAGACGAACCCGAAGCTCCGACCGGTCGATTGCGCCGCCGCGTAGGTGCTCACGAGGCGATCGCGGGAGGCGAACGTGAGTCCGTACGCGCCGCCCGAGAGGGCGAACAGCGCGATAAACGTAGTTTGTGTGATCGAGAGTATGTCTGCGACGAGCGCGAACATCGCGAGCGCGGAAACCGTGGCTGCGATGAGAATAACGCCCGTCGGTTCGTACCGATCCGCGAGCACGCCGCCGACGAGTACGCAGAGAGCAGTGCCCGCAAAGAAGACGGACAACGCCGTGTTACCGGTCGTTTCGGTCAACTCGAAGCCGTCGATGGCGAGGATCGTCGTGAACGACTGAATGCCGATCGAAGCCATCGTCACGAGGATGAAAAACGCGGCCATAACGAGGATAACGGGGCGGAGGAACACCTCGCGTACGTTCGTCGGCTGGCGATCGGATGAGGCTTCGGAGTCGGCATCGTCGCCGTTCATGTTCGTCCGATACACCGGCGAAAGCGCGAACGCCACGACGACCGCGTAGACGAGCCCGATCGAGCCGACGGCGAGAAGCGCCGTCCGCCACCCGTAGGTGAACCCGAGCGTTCCGACGACGAGCGGGACGACTGCAAAGCCGACGTAGCCGCCGAAGGTGTGGATACTGAAGTTCTTCCCGACCCGGTCGGGATCGCTGACGGTTTCTAAGAGCGGATAGCCGGCCGGATGGAACGCCGACTGTCCGAGCCCGGACAGTCCGGCGAACGCCAACAGCGCGAGATAAGACGGGGCCATCCCGGCGAAGAACACGCCGAGTGCCGTGAGCACGATGCCGGCGACGAACACCCGTTTCGCGCCGACCCGGTCGACGACTTCGCCGACGAACACCTGCAGGACCATCGCGGCCGAAAGGACGGCGACGATCACGCCGAGTTCGGTGTTGGTGAGCGACAACTCCGCGCGCAACAGCGGAAACAGCGGCGGGAACGTGAGGAGATAAAAGTGCGACAGGAAGTGACCGCCAGTGACGAGGCCGACGGTGGTTACCTCCTCGTCGAGTCGGAGAAACGTCATATCGTTCGGAACACGGATCGGAGATAAATTCCTTGTGACTCCGTAGCGCTTGGGTGAAAATTGTTACCGAACCACGCATGCAGACGAAGCCTCAAGGCATATGTTCCGTGGGGTGAAAAGCCGGAACGATATGGTCGCCATCGAACTGGACGGCGTCGAGAAATCCTTCGGGGACGTGCGCGCGCTTCGCGGCGTCGATCTCGAAGTCGAGGACGGCGAAATCTTCGGCTTTCTCGGCCCCAACGGCGCGGGGAAGTCGACGACGATCAACATCCTCCTGGATTTCGTCCGTCCCGACGCGGGGACGGTCCGGGTACTCGGCCGCGATGCTCGCGAGGAGAGCGTCGCCGTCAGGGAACGAACCGGCGTTCTCCCGGAAGGGTTCGACGTCTACGACCGACTGAGCGCGCGCGAACACATCGAGTTCGCGATCGAGTCGAAGAACGCCGACGAGGCCCCGTACCCGCTCCTCGAACGGGTCGGGCTCGAAGACGCCGCCGACCGGAAGGCCGGCGGCTTCTCGACGGGGATGCGTCAGCGGCTCGCTTTGGCGATGGCGCTCGTCGGCGATCCAGAGCTCCTCATCCTCGATGAGCCGTCCTCGGGGCTGGATCCGAACGGGGCCCGCGAGCTGCGCGAGATCGTCCAAGCCGAAGCCGCCGACGGAACGACGGTGTTCTTCTCGAGTCACATCCTCGGACAGGTCGAAGCCGTCTGTGACCGCGTCGGGATCATCCGCGAGGGCGAACTCGTCGCGATCGACACCATCGAGGGGCTCAGAGAGGCGGTCGGCGGCGGCTCGACGCTCGTCGTCGAAGTCGACGCGGTCCCGGACGACGCGACCCATCGCCTGAAGAGCCTCGAGGGCGTCTCCGGAGTGACCGTCGAGGGGACCACGTTCCGGATCAACTGCGAGGACAGCGTCAAGATGGACGCCGTCTCCGAACTCGAAGCCGCCGGCGCGGAGGTTTCCGATTTCTCGACGGAGGAAGCGCCGCTTGAGGACCTCT
>CAYQWI010000363.1:0-2556 GCA_964421165.1 uncultured Natronomonas sp. | reverse complement strand
GGATCCGCCGTCGGTACGCGAACGCGCCGCCGGCGTAGGCGCTCCCCGGGCCAGCCAGCAGGACGAGAACCTGTGCGGCGGTCGGCAGCTCGTTCCAGTTCGTCGCGAGAAACAGCGTGATCCCGGCGAAGACGAGCGCGGCACCGACGGCCGTCAGCGCGAGGACCGCTCGCGAACGGGATCGATCGGAACCCGTGTCGTCGTATCGTGAGAGGATCGCGGCGGCTTGATCTTCGGTGATGATGTCCTCTCGGACCCACTCGTCGACTTCCCGCTGGAGGGCATCGCGGTCCATGTCCGACGATTCCCCACCGGGCGGTTATAGCTTTGGCCGGACGGAGGGCTCTCTTACCACGGCTCGTCTTTCAACCCGAGCGCGTACGCGATCATGTTCGTCGAGACGTGCAACAGCGGCGTCAGGACAAAGACCGCGACGAGAACGGGGAGCGTGAACGTATCGAGGAACCAGCCCGTCGAGACGATCGCGGTCAATAACAGCGAGACGACGACGAAATCGAGTTGGTCGATCCCGGGGAACGCCGCACCTCGCTCGCGGCCGGTTCGACGCTTCAGAAACGACGCGAGGATATCGCCCACCATCGCGCCGAACGCCAGCGACACCGCGGCCGCGATCGGGAACGGATCGGCGACGACGACATCGCTCACGAGGGGATGGACGCCGTTGAGGACCAACGCGACGGCGACACCCGCCGCAGTGCCGAATGCGGTCCCGCGCCAGGTCTTGCCGTCACCCAGTATTCGCTTTCCGTCCCCGAGCGTTCGACCCCCGTCGATCGGCCTGCCGCCGCCGGCCAGTACCGCGACGTTGTTCGGAATGTAGGCGGGCAACATCGCCCAGATCGCCACGACGACCGTTTCGACTACCATACCGCGTTTGCGAACGGCGATCCTATAATAGGCGTGGTGTTATGCGGGTTACTTTAGTAAGCCGATCGCCTGCATCGGGTAACGTCCGCCACGATCGGCGGACCTGTTTCAAATAATCCGTACCGCCGCTTCTCGCGGGTTTAATAGGTGCGCTGTCCAATGGACCGGACAGATGCTCTACGATCACGTCTCAGATCTCGATGTAACGATCGAGGGGTGCGATCTCGAACTACGCGAGCGCGATACGTCGAGCGGATTCACCAGAGCGACGACCGTCGTATCGCTCCGGGGAGACGGCAGCGTCGGGTGCGGTGAAGACGTGACGTACGACAACGACGCTCACCACGCATTTATCAGATCTTCCGAGTCCTCCGATTCATTCGACTTCACGGGCGAGTATACGCTCGACGCGTTCTCCGAGCACGTCGAAGAGATCGATCTGTTCCACGGCGACGACCCAGACCAATCCGTCTTCCGGAACTACCGCCGATGGGCGTTCGAGAGCGCCGCGCTCGATCTCGCGTTGAAACAGGCCGAGACGAATCTCGCGGATCGTCTCGACCGTCGCTACGATCAGGTTCGGTTCGTCGTGAGCACGCGACTGGGGGAACCGCCGACGGGCGACGTGGTCATCGACTGGCTCGAACGGAACCCCGATCTGGAGTTCAAGCTCGACCCGACGTCCGAGTGGGGACCGGACGTCATCGAGCGACTCGCCGAGACCGACGCGGTTCGAACGCTCGACCTCAAGGGGCAGTATCACGGGACGACGGTGGATCAACCGGCTGATCCAGAGCTGTATGAGCGAGTGATCGAGGGGTTCCCCGACGCTCTCATCGAAGATCCGGCGCTGACCGATGAAACCCGCCCGCTGTTCGAGGGACACGAAGCGCGTGTGACGTGTGATTACCCCATTCGAGGCGTCGAAACCGTCGAGGAACTCCCGTGGGAGCCCGAGTGGCTCAACGTCAAGCCCTCGCGCTTCGGATCGGTTCGGTCGCTGTTCGACACGCTCGAACACTGCGAACGAAACGGTATTCGGATGTTCGGCGGCGGCCAGTTCGAACTCGACGTCGGGCGCGAACACCTCCACGCTTTCGCGTCGTTGTTTTACCCCGACGCACCGAACGACGTCGCGCCGGGGGGATACAACGATCCGAACCCGAGCGGTGACCTCCCAACGAGCCCGCTCGATACGCCATCGGCATCTCGCGGGTTGGAATGGAATTGAGACGCCCACCGTTCAGGAGGCTGATTTCTCCACCGCTAGCGCTTATATATTGTTATCGGGGATTCCGTTCGTGGCAAACGCGAGTCTCAACTCTCCCGTGAGAGGATCGAGTCGAAACGGATTCGCCGGGGCTGAGCGAAGCCGAAGGCTTCGCGAGGGCGTAGTAAAATATACGATTTTTCATATATAAAGCACAGGACGATTCCAGCGCCCCGATTTGTAGTCAACGTGTTCCCATCGATACGCGCTCAGCACGGAACCGTAGGCCTACGTGCATGGTGCGCGTGTTCGAACTCGTTCGGGCGGTTGTAGGCGTGCTGGCGGGGAGAGCACATTCCACCGGTTGTACTCGCGGATGCGCACAATATCAGTCGATCACATTGGGTTTGAGTGAAAGTGTCTGCTTGGGAAGAGTGTGGAACCTACCGAAGCAGACA
>CAYQWI010000362.1:0-2557 GCA_964421165.1 uncultured Natronomonas sp. | reverse complement strand
TCGTCGTCTACCGAGAGGCGGGTGATTGCCGTCCGACGCACGTAGTCGTCTGCCATAGATTCAATGTACATCTGCGGCTATTTATAGTCTATCGTTTTAGCCCAGCTATACGAACGCGCTCCTCCCCTCCCTACCGCTCGCTTTGCTCGCGCTTGAGGAAGGGGACTCCGCGCTACCGCTTCAGTTGAAAAGGTTCGAAAGTATTCCGGAGGGCGATCATTCTTCAATAAATGAGACTCACAAGGTCGCATTCGACGCCGTAGTCGGCGAGCGCTCGGACATCCGATCCCGTTCGAACACCCAACCCCTTTTATTCGCCCGCGATCTATCGAATCTCGATGAGGGCTCTCACGCTCGGTCCGGAAGGAACGTACTCGCACCGCGCGACGAAATCGATAACCGATGATATCGAGTTCGTCGAGTCGGTCACCGGCATCGTCGAGGGCGTCGCGGGCGGGGAGTTCGAACGCGGCGTCGTCCCGATCGAAAACAGCATCGAGGGATCAGTCACCGAATCGCTCGACGCGCTCGCCGACCGAAACGTCGCGGTCGTCCGCGAGATCGTCACGCCGATCAAGCACGCGCTGCTCGCACAGACCGGCGAGTTCGAGACCGTCACGAGTCACCCGCAGGCGCTCGCCCAGTGCCGGCAGTTTCTGAGCGAGGAGTATCCGAGCGCGAAAACCGAAGCCGTCGCGTCGACGGCACGCGGCGTCGAACGCGCCCGCGAGGATCCGACTGTGGCCGCGATCGGCCACCCCGAAACGGCCGGAGCGGATCTACAGGTGCTCGCCCACGACATTCAAGATAGCACCTCGAACGCGACCCGGTTCGTCGTGCTCGCACCCGAAACCGAACGCTCCGACGCCGGCGGCAAGAGCACGGTGATCGTCTACCCGAACACGAACTTCCCCGGCCTCCTCCTCGAGATGCTCGAACCGTTCGCCGAGCGGGATATCAACCTCTCCCGCGTCGAATCGCGTCCGAGCGGCGAACGACTCGGCGACTACATCTTCCATTTCGATTTCGCCGCCGGGCTCTACGAGGAGCGCGCACAGGAGGCCGTCGACGAACTCAGAGAGATCGCGACCCACGGCTGGGTGCGCGTGCTGGGGTCCTACGATACCGAACACGTTCTGTAGCGCTACGGTACCGAACACGTCCTGTAGCGCTACGGTACCGAACACGTCCTGTAGCGACCCTATCCGACGGAGTTTCGTGTGGCTCCGACACAAGGGTTTTTGAGTATAGCTCTCGAAAGCCCGATGTCGAGCAGCTTCCGTCCCGCGCGAACGGCGGGGTCGGATAGCCGTGGCCGTCCGATGTAACAACTCTTAAATCCTTCGGGCATATAACACGCTGTAGTATCTCGTGACAGCTTCTTTCCCCAGCCAGCCAAACACATGGTAGACGTAAGCCAACACAACATGGTTCCGGAGCATACGGTAATCGACCGAGAGACGGTCGATGAGGTGCTTGCGGAATACGATATTGGGCGTACAGACCTGCCGAAAATCCACCGCCGCGACGCCGCGCTCCCGGACGACGCGGAGGTCGGCGACGTAGTGAGGATCGTTCGTGATTCACGCACCACCGACAGAGCAGTCATATACCGACTGGTGATAGAATGAACCGGGAAGCCAGACGCGCGATTTCGCGGGAGTACTTCTCGCGGGAGCGCCTCGCGGAGCATCACTTCCGATCGTTCAACAACTTCCTCGACCGCGGTATGCAACGGGTCGTCGACGAGAAGGAGGCGATCGAGACCGACATCGGCGACAAGGAGGGCCAAGAGCCGGTTCGGGTCGACCTCGGTAACGTCCGGATCGTCACACCGCGCGTCCGAGAGGCGGACGGCTCCGAGGAACTGCTGTACCCACAGGAAGCCCGCCTCCGAAACATCACCTACTCCGCGCCGGTGTTCATGGAGATGACCATCGTTCGCGGCGGCGAAGAGGAAGAAGAGCACATCGTCGACCAGTCGGAGACGAAAGTCGGCCGGATGCCGATCATGGTCGGGTCGTCGAAGTGCAACATCGCGGATTTCACCCGCGATGACCTCATCGAAATCGGTGAAGACCCCGCAGATCCGGGTGGCTACTTCATCGTCAACGGCTCCGAGCGCGTGCTGATGACGTCCGAAGACCTCGCGCCGAACAAGATTCTCGCCGAGTACGACACGAAGTACGGCGACGAGATTCAGATCGCGAAGACGTTCAGCCAACGACGCGGATACCGCGCGCTCGTGCTGTGTGAGCGAAACCGCTCTGGCATCCTCGAAGTGAGCTTCCCGAGCGTCTCGGGATCGATCAACTTCGTGACGCTCGTTCGTGCACTCGGGCTCGAATCGGACGAAGAGATCGTCCACCGGGTGTCCGACGACCCCGAGATCGTGAAGTTCATGCTGGAGAACTTAGAGGCCGCAGAGGTGCAGACGACCCACGAGGCGATCGAGGCGCTCGGCAAGCGCGTCGCCTCCGGGCAGGGCAAAAACTACCAGCTGAAACGCGCAAACTACGTGATCGATCGGTATCTGCTGCCACACCTCCACGAGGAC
>CAYQWI010000361.1:0-2564 GCA_964421165.1 uncultured Natronomonas sp. | reverse complement strand
CGATCGAAGACGCTCCGGCTAGCCGGATCGATCCGGACGACCTCGCATTCGGCCCGCCGCTGGAGCAGTTCGGGAAGCTCTGGGGAATCGGTCTGAACTACGAGGAGCACGCCGGGGATCTGGACGAGACAAGGCCCGAGGAGCCCGCGAGCTTCATGAAACCGCACAACACGCTGACGGGACCTGGCGGGCCGATCCGGCTGCCGCCGACGGAACAAAGCGAGCGCGTCACGGCCGAAGCCGAACTCGCCGTTTTGATCGGTCGAGAGTGCCGTCACGTCGAGGACGATCGCGTCGACGACGTGATCGCCGGCTTCCTTCCGGTTATCGACATGACCGCAGAGGATGTCCTCCAGCGCAACCCGCGATTTCTCACCCGTGCGAAAAGCTACGATTCGTTCCTCGTCGTCGGGTCCGCGATCGCGGTTCCCGAGGAACCGATCGACCTGACTGAGTTGTCGGTCCGCACCGAGCGCAACGGACAGATCGAAGCCGAAAACAGCATCTCGAACATGCTGTTCCCGCCGCGAGAGATCGTCTCGTTCCACTCCGAGGTGATGACGCTCTCCCCCGGCGATCTGTTCAGCACGGGAACGCCCGGCGCGACGCCGATCGAACCGGGAGACGACGTTCGAACCGTCGTCGAATCGATCGGAACCGTCGAGGCGTCAGTCACCAGATAACGCTATCGAGAGAGGCCGTTGTCGAGACCCGGATTCGTCACTGCGCCGTTCGCCGCAGATCCGAAGAGCAATCCGTACTTGGCGAGGATCCCCGAGTCGTAGTTCGGTTCCGGCTCCGGTCGTTTTTCGAGCCGGGTTTCGATTTCTTCGTCCGTGAGATCGACATCGAGCGTCCGATCGGGGATGTCGATGGTGATCGTGTCGCCGTCTTCGATGGCGCCGATCGGACCGCCGACGAAGGCTTCGGGGGCGACGTGGCCGATCATCGGACCGCGGGTGACGCCGGAGAAACGACCGTCCGTCATGAGCGCCACGTCGTCTTCGTGACCCTGGCCGACGACGGCGGCGGTGACGCTGAGCATCTCACGCATTCCCGGTCCACCCTGTGGTCCCTCGTTTCGGATGACGATCACGTCGCCCGACTCGATCTTTCCACCCTGAACGTACGCCATCGCGTCCTCTTCGCGTTCGAAGACACGGGCCGGCCCCTCGTGGTGCATGTGCTCTTCCTCGCCGGTGACTTTCAGGACGGCGCCGTCCGGAGCGAGGTTCCCCTTGAGTATCTTGATCGCTCCCTCCTCGTGGATGGGATCGTCGACGGTGCGGAGGAACTCCGCGCCGATCTCGCCGTCATCGGGGAGATCGAGCGATTCGAGCTCTTCGCCGAGAGTGCGGCCGGTGACCGTCATCGCGTCGCCGTGAATAAATCCTGCCTCGTAGAGGCGACGAAGGACCACCGGAACGCCGCCGACCTCGTGGAGATGCGTCATCGCGTGGTCGCCACCGGGGGCAAGATCGGCGATTTTCGGCGTGTTACGCGAGATTTCGTCGAAATCCTCGATATCCAGTTCGATACCGGCCTCTGCGGCCATCGCTAACAGGTGGAGAACGCCGTTCGTCGAGCCACCCATCGCGACCTGCAGCGTGATCGCGTTCTCGAAGCTCTCTCGGGAGAGTATGTCCGAGGGACGCCGATCCTCGAGGACGACCTCGACGGCCAGTTCGCCGGCTTCCGCCGCGACTTCGTAGCGCTCCTCGTCCTCTGCGGGCGGACTCGCTGATCCCAGCGGCGCCAGGCCGATCGTCTCGGAGATCGACGCCATCGTGTTCGCGGTGAACATCCCGCCGCACGATCCCGCACCGGGGCAAGCGTGACGCTCTAGATCGTCCAGTTCCTCTTCGGTCATATCGCCGACCGCGACCGAGCCGACCGCCTCCGCGACGTGTTGGACCGTGACCTCCCGCCCCTCGTGTTCGCCCGGCTTTATCGATCCGCCGTACAGGAACACCGACGGGAGATCGGTCCGGATCGCCGCCATCATCATCCCGGGGAGGTTCTTATCGCAGCCGGCGACCGTGACGAGCCCGTCGAGATGTTCGCCGAGCGCGACCAGTTCGACGGAGTCGGCGATCTGCTCTCTGGAGGCGAGCGACGTTTTCATCCCCTCCGTTCCCTGCGAGATGGCGTCCGAGATGGTCATCGTCCCGAACTCGATCGGCATGCCGCCGTTTTCGTCGACTGCTTCGTGAGCTCTAGCGCCGACGTCGTCGAGGTGGACGTTACACGGTGTGATATCCGCCGCGGGGTTCGGAATCCCGATCATCGGCGAGGAGAGATCGTCGTCGTCGTACCCCATCGCGCGGAACATCGCCCGATGGCCGGCCCGCTCGATCCCCTCTGTCACTTCTCGGCTTCGGAGATGTTCCGGTTTTTCTCGCCCTTCCGTGATCGGTTTCTCGTCGGTTTCTGTCTGTGGTTTGCTCATGGAGAACGACTAACACCATCCAATGTAAATCCTCCTAACTCGAACGGGATCCGCCGACCACCGGAAACGTAATACGGTGGTTCGCAGAAACCGACGTATGGTCTCATACGAACAC
>CAYQWI010000360.1:0-2567 GCA_964421165.1 uncultured Natronomonas sp. | reverse complement strand
GCACCGACACTAACGATCTCTTCGTCGGCGATCCGCGGATGCATCGGCAACGAGAGGATGGTATCGACAAGCGACTCTGTCCGAGGGAGCGTCGTCTCGCCGACCCACGCTTCGATCGCGGGATGTCGGTGAGCGGGTGTCTCGTAGTGAATACCGGTTTCGATGCCCTGATCGTGCAGGTACGTCGCGAGCTGTTTCCTATCCGGAACCTGTATCACGTAGAGGTGATAGACGTGAAACGTCTCGGGCGGCGCGTACGGCGTCACCACTTCGTCGATATCGGAGAGCTTCTCAGTGTACCGCTGGGCCGCCTGATTTCGGTTTTCGTTCCACGTCCGGATGCGGTCGAGCTGTCCGAGTCCGACGGCGGCGTTCGTCTCGTCGAGCCGGTAGTTGAGTCCGAGGCGAACGTGCTCTCCGTCGTCGTTTCGACCGTGATTTCGGAGCGCTCTCATCCGATCGGCCAGCTGGCTGTCGTCGGTGGTAACCATCCCGCCATCGCCGCCGACCGTCATGTTCTTCGACGGGTAGAAGCTGAACGCTCCCGCGTCGCCCGCCGCGCCGGCCGTCTCACCGTCTCTCGTCCCGAAGTGTGCCTGGCAGGCATCTTCCAGAACGAAGAGATCGTGTTCGGCCGCGATCTCGTTGACAGCAGTCATATCCGCCATCCCACCGTAGATATGGACCGGGACCATAGCGGCGGGCTGGTCGGCATCTTCGACCGCGTCCGCGAGCTCGTCCGGGTCGATCGTACCGGTATCGGGGTCGACATCGACGAACACCGGCTCCGCGCCGAGCGTAACCACCGGACTGACCGTCGCAAAGAACGTGTGACCGGGGACGAACACCTGATCCCCCGGTCCAATACCGGCTGATTTTAGCGCTAACAGGAGCGCGGCGGTGCCCGAAGAGACGCCGACCGCGTGATCGACGCCGCACTCCTCGGCGAACTGTTCTTCGAAGCGTTCCAGAAGGGGACCCTTGACGAATCGGCCGCTTTCGAGGACTGAGACCACATCGTCGATCGTTTCATCGTGGACGCGGATATCCGTGAACGGTACGGTATCTGTCATCGTGGACAACACTGATCTCATCCTGATTGTAATGAATCGAGTACCGGGGGTCGAAGACGTCCGACCGTGGGGGTAGCCGATAACTACCGCTAAACGCTGTGAAGAGGGGTTTTTACCGAACGTGAAGCCCGATAATAACAATATCTGGTCAACACGCGATGTCCGACATGCAAGCAGTCGTACTCGCTGCGGGGAAAGGAACGCGGCTTCGGCCGCTTACCGAGGATAAGCCGAAAGGACTCGTGGAGATCGATGACCGGCCGATTTTAACCCATTGCATCGAGAATCTGGTCGCGTTGGGTGCTGACGAACTCATCGTCGTCGTCGGATATCGCGCTCAGGATATCATCGACTACTACGGGGACGAGTTCCACGGTGTGCCGATCACGTACGCCCATCAGGAACGACAGCTCGGGTTAGCGCACGCGCTCAATACGGCCGAAGAACACGTCACGGACGAGTTCATGCTCATGTTGGGCGATAACGTCTTCGAGGCGAACCTCGAGGACGTCGTCCGCCGACAGCGCGAAACGCGGGTCGACGCCGCATTCTTAGTCGAGGAGGTCCCCTACGAGGAGGCGTCCCGATACGGTGTCTGTAATACGAACGGCTACGGCGAGATCACGGAAGTTGTCGAGAAACCCGACGATCCACCGTCGAATCTGGTTATGACCGGATTTTACACGTTCTCACCGGCTATCTTCAACGCCACGCGGCTCGTCCAACCGTCGGGACGAGGGGAGTACGAGCTCTCGGACGCGATCGATCTGCTTATTCGGTCCGGTCGGACGATCGATGCGATAGCGCTTGAAGGGTGGCGGGTCGATGTCGGCTATCCCGAAGACCGAGAGACTGCGGAACGACGCCTCCGTGAAGGGGCGGTCACCAGTTCGCCTGGTGTCCCCGACGAGTAGCGAGATCGGTCGAAGTAATATCTATAGATTTATATGATTCTCTCTCACAACCGTTACAGTAGCTATGGACTCTGCTCTCGGATCGAGTGACTCTTTGACCGACGGAACTGTCGAGACCTTCCGTCTCGGCCAGGTATCAACTGAAGACACCGTCGAGACCTTCCGATTCGATCCGACTGATCAGAACCTCGTCGTCGATATCGCAGAGGCCGTCGCGTCCGTCGCGGACGAAGACGTTCTAGAGTTCACTCCCCGTGTAAACGACGCGATCGATGCGGACGCGTTGACCAGTTGTCTTCGCTCGGCCGACGAAACGCTTCGGATCACGTTCTCGTTGGGGGAACACCGGATCGCTGCAACAGGGTGTGGAAGGTTATATATCACTCAGTCGAATTAAACGCAGCATATCGTCGTTAGATAGTTGCCAAACAGTTTGGACTGACTGTGGGTTTTATTACCATCTTGTTACCATCTATGCAGTGATGACTGAATGGTTGTCTGAGGAAGATATGGAACGTATCGCCCGCTTCGCCGAGTCACCAGGATACGACAAGAATCCGTCGATGCTGTTACCGGAAGA
>CAYQWI010000359.1:0-2573 GCA_964421165.1 uncultured Natronomonas sp. | reverse complement strand
GCGACAGGGCGACCGGTTCGAACACCAACTCCGCACCCAGCAGGATCCCTTCGAGAATGCCCACAGTCATTTAAATAAATCCTCCGGCTGTCAGCGGGAGTCGGGGGAGAAGTCTGGAGATCGGAAGGAGAATATTCTCCGGGAGTCGCACGCGCAGGAACTGCCCGAAGACGTAATGAAGCGCGATCGGGATGAGTATCGAAAGCGAAATCAGGTGACGCCTCGATTCGACTCCGGAGTATCGCATCGTCACCCCGAGAAAGAGCGCCGTTCCGATGAGAAATCCGAGATAGGGAAGCGTGAGCAGATACGTAACCAGAAGGGCAGTGACAGTGGCGACCCTTTTAACGACCGGCTTCGAAATCTCGTGGCTGGATACGTCCTCGGTTCGTAGACTCTTAATCAGCTGAATCGCGGCGAAGATGGCTATCAGTCCGGTGACGATCTGTGGATAGGTCCCCGGACCGGTCGGCATCGGCGTGTCCGGTAACGTCGCGGAATAGAAAAACACCGCAAGGGAGAACACTATAAAAATCACTGCCACGATCTTGTCCGTATGTCTCAGTTCAAATGCCATTTGCTGTAATGCTCTCTTGGTGGTGGTTAAAATTTTGAGCTCATTTATGAATTCTCGGGCATACCCCCACGAGGAGGCGACTCAGATTACTCTTCGGCCAATCCGAGGTCGTCTATGACTTGCCCGAACACGTCGTATTGATCGTCCATGTACTCTCCGAACTCGTCTCCGGTCCGGAAGACTTTCCCGAACCCATCGTCCTCCATCTGTTGTTGCCAATCTTCGTCTTCGTACACCTGCGTGAACGCGTCTTCGAGAATTTCGATCCGTTCCTCGGGCGTGTCGAGCGGCGCTCCGAGACCGCGCCACGCGCCGATAGACAGGTCGTATCCGGACTCCTGTAAGGTAGGAACGTCCGGGATCCAATCGAGGCGTTCGTCGTTGAAAACCGTAAGGATCTCTAGGGGGCCGTCCTCAGCGTGCGGGCGGGCCTCCACCGCGCTCGAAGCCGTCGCCATAACCTCTTCGGAGACAACTGCCTGAGCGGCCGGTTCCCCGCCATCGTACGGGACGAACCGGAGATCGATGTCAGCCATGTCCGCGAACGCCGCACACGAGATGTGCCAGATTCCCCCGGTACCTGCCGTCGATACCGTTAACTCGCCAGGATTCTCTTCGGCGTATTCGACGAAGTCTTCGATCGTGTCGATGGGGCCGTCCTCGTGGACGGTGATCGCGGAGGCGTCCATGTTGTACTGCATGATCGGTTCGAACTCCCGGTGGTTGATCTCCGCGATACCCATGTGCTCGACCTGAACGATGGTCACGTCGAGCGTCCCGATCGTGTGTCCGTCCGGCTCCGAGTTAGCCATCTCCGAGTGCCCGACGCTTCCAGTTCCGCCGGTGATATTGGTCACGTAGGCGCTCGTGTCGAGATAATCTTCGACGTGCTCCGCCATGTATCTCCCAGTTCGGTCGGTACCCCCGCCGGCCGCCCACGGGACGATGATCTCGATGTCTTCGCTCGGGTAGTCCTCCTCTTCGAGGGCGTCGAGACACCCTGCGAGGCCTGTCACCCCTACTGCGCTCGCGGCGCCAGTCGTCTTCATGAAATCGCGCCGGTTGTACGGTTTGCCTTGTCTTACCATGTCTGACCAAATAGTATCTATTGGGGGTTAATAAATCTATCTATCATGTAGAATTCGTTTCGTATCAGTTATCCGCCGAGGGACTCGTTGAGTGTCGCGGATACGGTTAAATTATTTACATCTTGACAGACATCAACTGCCTGATAGACGTAGTTTACCTTGGGTCAAAACACGCCGTATTCCTCGTACGCTTCGAGCGGAGTCGCCCCTCCTCGAACGGCTTCCCTGATCGCGTCCTCGGTCTCTGCGAGTTCTTCGACGTCGTGTAGGACGTCGACCGCGATCTCTTGGGGAACCGAGACGACGCCGTCGACATCCCCGACGATGATGTCACCCGGTTCGATCTCGACACCGCCGACAGTCGTCGCAACGTCCCACTCTAAGATCTCCCAGCGAATGACGGCGTCCGCGGGGGTGTGATACTTGCTGAACACCGGGAAGTCTTCCTCTAGCATGAACACGACGTCCCGGATACCACCGTCAACGACGGCCCCGTTACAGTCCTGTTGCATTAGCGCCTCGATGGACAGCTCGCCGAGGTGTGAGGCCTCGCCGGTGTCGTTCGTATCGTACACGAGAACGGAGTGCTCGGGAGCGTCTCCGAGCATCTCGAGGATCTTTCGAATGTTCTCCTCTTCGTCGATCCCGAAATTCGGACAGCCACGGATCGGGTAAGCAGGGCCCGCGGTGGTCATCCCCCGTTTTAACGGCTCGATATCGATGTCGAGCGTCTGATCGTAGTACCCGTGATCGTCGAGAACGTCAGTTATCGCGCCAGTATATATTCCGTCGAACCGATCACACAGTTCTTCCGTCGGTAACTCTGTAGCCATAGCCGTACGTATTCTCGAACTTATATAATAGTTTGTGTGATATTCTCTATGACAGCTTGCCGTCACGATTCGGGC
>CAYQWI010000358.1:0-2582 GCA_964421165.1 uncultured Natronomonas sp. | reverse complement strand
GCCCTCGCCGCGGCCGATATCGTCGACGAGTTCGCCACCGGTGCGGTCGATTCGGAACTCGCGCTCGCGGGAGCCGCCTGCGCCGGCGTCGAACCGACCGACGAACACCTCGAACGCGCCGACCTCGAACGGCGTCCCGGCGTCGCGATCCCGACCGATGATCCCGTCGAGGGACTCGCCGGATCGACGCTGGTTCATACGCCCTTTTCGGGCGAGGAGGCGGCCGTTAGATCCGCACTCGAAGACGGCGGGTTCGACGATCGGGAGATCGCTTCCTTCGTCGCGCTTTCGGCGATCGAATCGGCTCCCCCACGGGCGGCCGACGCCGTCGAGCGCACGGTTCGCCCGTACGTCACCGACCGATTCGAGACGCTCGGCGGCTTCGCCGACGTGCTCGATGCGGTCGCCCGGCTTCAACCCGGCACCGGGATCGCGCTGGCGCTCGGCCACGACGTCGAGCACGCGGCGCTGGAATCGTGGCGCGCGCACGCACAGCGGGTCCACACCGCGCTTCGAGAGGCAGACACGGGACGGTACGACGGCGTCTACGTCGTCCGTCTCGAAGACGGATCGCCCGAGCTTCTCGGAACCGTCGCTCGTCTCTCATTCCAGTATCGGTCGCCGGAACCGATCGCGCTCGCGGTGACCGACGGCGCGGCGGCGGCGATGAGCGAGACGGGGATCGACGAACCCCTACGGGACGCCGCGGCGGCGTTCGACGGTCGGGCGACCGCCCGCGACGGTTGCGGGACGGCGACGTTCGACGGTTCGATGACCGATTTCACCACGGCGTTCAGGGAGGCAGTATGACCGAGCGTACTCGACGCGTGACGATCCGCACGACCCACGACCGACCGGCGGTGATCGCGGCCGCACTCGCGCCCGACAACACCGACGAGATGTCGACACGAGTCGACGACGGGGCGGTCGTGACGACGATCGAGCGGACCAACGCCGGCGGCCTCCGAACGACGGCCGACGACTACGTTTCGAACCTCACAGTTGCACAGCGAATAACCGACACGACAACACGATCATGAGCGAACGATCAGTATCCAAACGGAAACAGGAGAAGCGATGGTACACCGTGATGGCCCCGGAGATATTCGACCGGGCCGAACTCGGTGAAACACCTGCGGACGAAGCCGAACAGGTTTACGACCGCACCATTCAGACGACCCTCGGCGAGTTGCAAAACGACCCGAGCGAGAACAACACAAAGCTGACTTTCCAGATCACGGACGTCGGCAGCGACGCCGCCTACACCGAGTTCATTCAACACGAACTCACCCGTGACTACCTGCGAAGTCTGACCCGACGCGGCACCTCGAAGATCGACGCCTTCGTCACCGTCCTGACGACGGACGACTACCGCGTGCAGGTCCAACCCGTCGCGTACACGACAAAGAGCGCGGATCACAGCCAAGAGCGCGCCATCCGAAAGACGATGATCGACCTCGTCGAGGACGCCGCCGAAGAGCGTACCTTCGCGGAACTCGTCGACAGCATCGTCGAGGGACGGCTCTCGTCTGCGATCTACAGCGAAGCGAAGACGATCTATCCGCTCCGCCGCGCCGAGATCCAGAAGACGCGCGTGGAAGCGAAACCCGAAGAGGTCGCCGCCGAGGAAGAAGCCAGCGTCGACATCGAAGACGAAGCCTAACGCCGTTTCGAAAAGACGGATTCTTTTGACCGCTGTCAGTAAGCGACCGCGATAATCACGCTGATAAGCGTCCGCCCCGACGACCAGCGTATGCTCATCACGCTGGAGGGGATCGACGGGGGTGGCAAGACGACGGTCGTCGAGGCGCTCGAAGGGACGCTTCCCGAGGACCGAACCGTCTTCACCCGCGAGCCGACCGATTCGTGGTACGGTGATGCGGTCTATCGTTCGATCGGCGACGACGATGCCGACTCGATCGCGGAGCTGTTTTTATATACCGCCGACCACGCGGATCACCTTTCGCGGGTCGTTCGCCCGGCGCTCGATCGAGGGGACATCGTCGTCTCGGATCGCTATTCGGATTCGAGATACGCGTACCAGGGCGCGACGCTGGCCGGGACGATCGAGGAGCCGATGACGTATATAAAGTCAATTCACGAACCGTTCACCGTCTCCCCCGACGCGACGCTGTATCTCGATCTCCCGCCCGAACTCGGTGCCGAACGGGCCGGATCGACGAACAAGTTCGAAACCGCGGCGTATTTAAAAGATGTTCGGGCGAACTACGAGCGCCTGATCGACACCGAGCCCGAACGCTTCCACCGGATCGACGCGACCCAGCCGAAAGCGGAAGTCGTCGAATCCGCACGGGAGATCGTTACGGAGCTACTCTCTGTTTGATATCTCGCTTCGATTCGGGAATCTTCTCACTCCAAGCAGATGTACGTCTTCGTGTCGTCGACATCGTCGAGCCCTCGAACCCGCGTCGCGATACCGCTGATGATGTCGTAGACTTCCCCGGCTTCGGCCTCTAGAATAATATCGAAATCGCCGGCGATGACGCTGGCTTCGACGACGCCGTCGAGTTCCTTCAGGCGCTCGGCCAGCACTTCCCCGTGGCCCGTGGCGGCCTTCACCA
>CAYQWI010000357.1:0-2586 GCA_964421165.1 uncultured Natronomonas sp. | reverse complement strand
GATCTCCTCCTCGACAGTCACCAAGACGTCCAGCTGGTCGCTGATGACATTATCGTCACGTGGTGTGCGATAGCGAAGCACGAGCGGTATCACCCGTTCGTCAGGTTCAGCGTCTTCCCGAAGCCCGACACGGAACGAGATCCGTTCTGAGCCGCCGGGATCAAGAGTGCCGACAAACTGTGCCGGATCGCGGATGGCGACGTTCGGATTGGGTGACTCCAGAACGGCCACGACGTTTCCTGCCCGTCTGAGTCCCTCGTTTCGCACCGTCACATTAACTCGACCGTCCTTTCCGACCCGAAGCGTACTCGCTACATTTGTCACCGAGAATGCCTGTTTCGGTCTCACGTCTACACCAGAATCGTCGACATCGTCGGATCGGCGAACGCCGAGGTCGTCATAGAACCGAACCGTGACATCCAGTGCGTGACTTCTCGCTTCCGTTCGTTCAGCCGCTCTCGCGGCGACGCGAACTGTTCGATTCTCCCCAACATCCCACTCCCCCTCGAACGTCCGGCTAAACGTCGTCCCGCCGCCGATGTCGAATCCGGGATCCGGTGACTGGATCTCAACGGTCGCATTACGAGCTCGCTCGGTTCCGACGTTCCGTAAGACGAGTTCGACCGTGCCGGGTTCACCGACGTGGGCGTCGGTCGTCGAGTCCACGACCGCAAAGCGAGCCTGTTCTTCGACCGTTACTTCGACTGTCTCTGTCGTTGTTTCGTCGGCAGTCGATATCTCGGCTTCGAGATCGTAGGTTCCGGGATCGGCATCCTCGTCGACGACGACGGTAAACGCAACCGGCTGGGATGAACCGGTTGGGAGGTTACCGAGCGACTGCCCGGAGGTTCGAATCGTGAGGGGTGCATCGCCGCTATCGAGTTCCACAACGGTGCCCTGCATCGCTTCGTCAACGCCGGTTCCCCGATTCGTGACCTGAAGTTCGAGTATCGTCTCCTCGCCGGCCACGACAGTGTCCTCCGGCAGTACGACCGTGACATCATCGCCGCTTACGACAGCAACGCTCCCGAAGAAAAGCACTCCGAGGGCACACACGAGGAGAACACTTCGAAGCCATTTCGCTCTGGAGTGCCGGCTCATCTACGGGGGTCGGATCCGATCGAGTATCGCTGTCATCGTAGAACCGATCATGATGTTTATTTACACCTTCAGTCAAAGATTGCGAGACGTAACTTTGGAGGGGCAAAGCGGGGAGCGACGTCAGATTCACAGGTTCGACAACGTCGTGTGCCCCGGACATCTCGGTATGGTTCTGCTATCTCGGGTGTGGTGGTCGACCTTTCTCAGATACGTCGATGGACAGGTCGAACGATATTAAAACGTGCTGTTGGTCTACGGACGGATCAGACCGGGTGCTCTGAATACTATCCGAAACCTCCGGAGTTCGAACGAACCCACTTTCACCGAGGACGTCTGGCCGAACAGTCGCGATACGCGCTCCGAGACGCGTTCAGTGAAGTGATAGCCCGCCGACGGATCGATCGGAAGTCCACACTGCGAGCAGATAGATCGCGATCGCGATGACGATGATGGAACCGCCCGGAGGAAGACTGGCTCCGATCGCGACGCCCAACCCGCCGAGAACGGATATCTGTCCGAAGAGGACGGAGAGAAACAGCGTTTCGCGGAAGCTCTGTGCCACCTGTGAGGCGGCTGCGACCGGGATGACGAGCAGGCCGGCGACGAGGATGACGCCGAGAATCTGCATCGCGCCGACGACGACGACCGCGGTCATCACGATCAGCAGGCTGTTGTACCATCGGACGTTGAGTCGGGCGACGCGGGCCGCCTGTTCGTCGAACGTGATGAACAGGAACTGCTTGTAGTTATACAGGACGACGGCGACGACGGCGACGCTGAGAACGGAAACGAGCCGCGCGCCGCTCGCGGTGACGATCGCGAGACTGCCGAAGAGAAATCCCTCGATGTCGATCGCGATCGCGACGACGTCCCGTCCCCAGCTTATCAGCAACGTTCCGACGGCGAAGCTCCCGGTAAGTACGATCGCGATCGGGACATCACCGTATGAGTCCGTGTGCTCGGTCAGCCACTGGAGCCCCAACGCTCCGGCGGCGCTCACGACCAGCGCGACGAGGAGCAGCGACCCTTGCCATCCGCTGACGGCGACAAAGAGCAGTCCGACCGCGACACCGGCGAAGGCGGTGTGTGCCAGCGTCTCGCCGATGAGTGCCATCTGTCTGTGGACGAGATACGTCCCGACCAGCGGGCCGACGATCCCGATGAGTGTCCCGGTCGCCAGCGCCCGCCACGTGAACGGATGGCGGAACACGTTCGTCCCGAGGAAAAAATCCAGCCACGCGCCGATCAGCATGAACTGCCCGAACAGAAGTTCACCGCTGGCACCGAGACTTCCGGGCGCGTCCCGAAGCCAGTCGGTCGCAATAAACGACAGCATGATCAAAGCCAAGACTCCCGTGATGGAGATCCCGACGAGCTCGACCGCGTCTCTGGTAGAGAGCGCTCGAATGCGGCCGTGAATCGTTCGTGCGGGCATTTCCGCCTCGGTTTCGTTGTCCAGACTCATCAGTGGTTGTGCTCGATGAT
>CAYQWI010000356.1:0-2595 GCA_964421165.1 uncultured Natronomonas sp. | reverse complement strand
TTGGATATGACCGTCGGGATCGTGATCGGATCGGTCGCCGTCGCCGTGGGGGCGGTGACGATCGCTCGGCGAACGATGGAGACGCTCGGAAACGACATCACCGACCTGCCGTTGACGGCCGCTATCATCGTCGCCGTGTTGAGCTCTGCGATCACGATACTGCTCTCTGTGATCGGTATTCCGGCGAGTTTCGTCATCATCGCGACAGTCTGTATCGTCGGGCTGGGATGGGGTCGATCGACTCGGCGAACGACGATCGTGGACGCCGTCTACGGAAACGCGTCGTCCGGCGTGTCGGTGGACGCGCTGTCGGTGGAGGAGGGCACGCCGACAGTGGGAGATCCGGGAGGTGTGTTATCGGCAGAGAAATCCAGCGGTTCCGACCGAATCGACGGGGAACCGTCACACTCCGAACTCTTCGACCCGGGAACGACTGTCCGGGTCATCGTCATGCAAAACGTCGTCCCCATCTTCGCCACCATCGGTTCGTATTTCGTGTTCGTTCTGTTCGGGGCGTTCTAGACGCGAGCGGTCGAGATTTAATCCACGAGTTCCAAACTGGAATCGAAATAGATGCAATTCAGAGGTCGACAAACCCAGTTTTATATCGATATCGCCTATGGAATCGCGTTCAGCGCTGGATTCGGGTATCTGCTCTTTGTCGGAATGGACGCGCGCATCGCCGCGTTTCAGGGTGGGTTGGTACTCGGGTACTTCCTCCGGGTCTGGGAGAACATGAGCGTCTACGAACGAATCCTCGAAGAGGAGGTCGCCGCGGAAGCCGAAGACGCCGTCGCGGAGGAGGTCGAAACGCAAGTCCCAGGCGAAGCCGAAAAGCAGGTCACAGAAGAGATCGAATCGCGGGTCCAACCGGAGGTCGAAGAACGCGTTCCCGAACAGGTGGCCTCAGAGATCGAAGAACGTGTTCCCGAGGAGGTAACTTCGGAAGTTCAAGAACAGGTCTCCGCAGAGGTCACATCCGAGGTCGAAGAGCAGGTCGATAGTCGGATCGAAGCGGAAGTGGAAGAGACTGTCGAAGAGCGGGTGAATGCCGAACTCGAAGAGCGAATCGAGAACGGCGAACGACGGTCGGAAGGGACCGAGAGCGTCGACGAAACGTAGTTGACCACTACGCTCCGTTCGATGACCGCGACGTTCCGTTCGACCCAGTTTAGCCACCCGTTCACTAATAAAAAAAAGCGCTCGACTGACAGCCCTGACCCGATCACAGCGATCGAGCCAGATCGACTTTACCCTTCGATTTCGATTTCGGTACCGCTGACGACCGATCCGGTTACGACCGGCAGCCTGACCTCGAGGATTCCGTTGGTGTATTTGGCCGTGATCGCCTCGTCGTCGATGTCCTTCGGGAAGCGGAATCGCCGGTGATAGGTTCTACGCTGCCCGCGGTGCTCGTCGTCGTGTTCGGCGGCGATATTGAGGACGCCGTTCTCCCACGACACTGTGATCTCCTCGCGATCGAATCCCGGCATCTCGACGCTCAGGACGAACTCGTCGTCCTCCTCGTACAGTTCGTAATCGTTGCTTCCCATCTCGAACAGTTGGCTCGGGAAATCGAGGCTCTGCATCCATGAAGTCGCTGGGCTTGTCGGCAGTGCCATGGCTGTGTCACCTCGAATTCGTGTTGACATTGTTTGTGATTCGTAATAAATCTTTTTATCAATAGATAAATAGAAAATGCAACGTGCGGTGGGATGATATTTATAATCGATCCGCGAAATATGCCGCCATGGATCTGCTCCACGCGGCGATATGGGTGTCCGATCTCGAAACCATGGCCGAGTTCTACGAGGAGGTGCTCGGGCTGGAACACTCCCGGGACTTCGTCGGCGGCGACGGCGTCACGAACTACTTCATGTCCGGGGAAAGCGACGCCGAAGTCCAGTTCAAATACGACGACGCTGCCGACGTGTCGATCGATCCCGGAACGATGGATCACCTCGCGGTGGCTGTCGAGGACGTCGACGCCACGGTCGATCTCGCGGTCGAGGAGTGGGGGAGCGACGTCCCGGACGGCCCGCGAACCGTCGAGGATCTCGGCGTCCGAATCGCCTTCATCACGGATCCTGAAGGCTACACCGTCGAGATCATCGAGGAACTGTAACGGCCGACCGACGTGCGACTCCTCGCGACGACGAACGGTGGATTAGAAACGGTCGCCGCGGACGAGATACGCGACCTCACCGGCAACGATTCCGGGGTTCACCACCGCGGCGTCCTCGAATTCGACGGAACGGAGAGAGACGTTTACACACTCCATTACCGGGCGCGAAGTCTCCATCGGATCATGGCCGTGCTGGTCGATGGGTCGATCGAGGAACTCGAAGACGTATATAAGCGAACCGCAGAAGCAGAGATCGCGGCGCGGCTTCCGAACGCCGATTTCGGCGTCGTCGGAACCCGTCACGGAACCCACGAGTTCACCAGCATGGACGTGGCCGAACGGGTTGGTCAGGCCGTCATCGACGTCTACCGCGAGGAGACGGGCGTTCGGCTCCCGGTCGATCTCGACGATCCGTCCGTCCGGTTGGAAGCGTATGTATACGACGACCGGTTCACGCTGGCGGTCGATCT
>CAYQWI010000355.1:0-2600 GCA_964421165.1 uncultured Natronomonas sp. | reverse complement strand
TCATCGTCACGACCAGCCACGGCGTCATGAGCCACTACGAGGCCCGCGATCAGGGTATCGGTGGCCAGGTAATCGCATACGTCTACTGAACAATGCGCAAAGAAATCGAAATTCCGGACGAGGTCACGGCGACGATTGACCACCTCGAGTTGACCGTCGAGGGGCCGAACGGAAGCGTCACGCGACGCCTCTGGTACCCCGACATCACGGTCGACGTCGACGGTGACACCGTCGTGATCGAGTCCGACGACGACAACGCGAAGACCAACTCCACGGTCGGCACCTTCCAGAGCCATATCACGAACATGGTTCACGGTGTGACCGAGGGCTGGGAGTACAGTATGGAAGTGTTCTACTCGCACTTCCCGATGCAGGTGTCGGTACAGGACCAGGAGATCGTCATCGAGAACTTCCTCGGTGAGAAGGCCCCCCGACGGACGCCCGTCCGGGGCGACACCGAAGTCGCGGTCGACGGTGAAGAGCTGACGATCAGCGGCCCCGACATCGAGGACGTCGGACAGACGGCCGCGGACATCGAACAGCTGACACGCGTCTCAGACAAGGACACGCGTGTCTTCCAGGACGGCGTCTACATCACGGAGATGCCCGATCGAGGTGACGTCTAATGAGCGAGGAAGACAACGAATACGAGGCGTTGACCGACATCAGCGGCGTCGGCGACGCGAAAGCGGAGAAGCTCCGCGAGGCCGGATTCGAGACGGTCGAGGATCTCCGGAACGCGACGCAGGCGGAGATCGCCGAGATCAACGGGATCAGCGACGCGCTCGCAGCCCGGATCAAGGCCGACATCGGCGGTCTCGAGGTCGACGAGGCGGCGGACGCCGAAACCGACGAGGAGGCCGAAGCCGAATCGGAGTCCGAGTCGGAGGGGGATGAAGAAGCCGAACTCGAGGCGCTGACCGACATCAGCGGCGTCGGCGATTCGAAGGCCGAACTCCTCCGGGAGGCGGGCATCGAGACCGTCGAGGACATCCGAGAGCTCGAACAGGAGGAACTCGCGGAGATCGAGGGGATCGGTAACGCCCTCGCGACGCGGATCAAGGCCGACGTCGGAGACCTTCAGCTGGCCGAGGAAACCGACGCCGAGGTCGAGGACGAAACGCCCGAAGAGGAAGAGCCGGACGAGGACGTCGAGACCGAACTGCGGCCACGCGGACTCACGGAGAAGACGCCCGAACTCTCCGAAAACGAAACGCGATTGCTCCGACAGCGTCACAAGGTCGGCAAGCCGCAGTTCAACCGACAGGACTACCACAAGAAAAAGCGGACCCCGACCTCGTGGCGACGGCCGCGCGGTGGGCTCTCGAAGCAGCGCCGGGGGATCAAGGGGAAAGGCCCCAAGGTCGAAGCCGGCTACCGGACGCCGAAGGCGGTCCGGGGGCTACATCCGAGCGGCTTCGAGGAAGTCCGTGTCGAGAACACCGACGATCTCGAGGGTATCGACGGCGACCGTCAGGCCGTTCGGATCGGATCGACGGTCGGCGCCCGAAAACGGGAACGCATCGAAGAGCAGGCCGAAGAGGCCGATATCCGCGTTCTCAACCCGACCTACGTCGAAGTCGAGGTGGAAGAATGACTGATCTGAAGGCACAGCGACGGCTCGCGGCCGACATCCTCGATGTCGGACAGAACCGGATCAAGTTCGATCCCGACGCACAGAGCGAGATCGCCGACGCGATCACGCGCGATGACGTCCGCGAACTCATCGATTCCGGAACGATCGAGGCGAAGACGGCGACGGGCAACTCCCGCGGTCGCGCCCGGAAGCGACAGAAGAAACGCGCCTACGGCCACCAGAAGGGACACGGGTCCCGAAAGGGCAAGGCCGGCGGCAGACAGAACAAGAAAGACGATTGGCGAAGCCGGATCCGAGCCCAGCGCCGCGAGCTGCGCGAGCTGCGCGATGCCGGCGATATCGATCGATCGCAGTACCGCGAGCTCTACGAGATGGCCAGCGGCGGCGAGTTCGACAGCGTCGCGGATCTAAACCGATACGTGAACGAAACCTACGGTGAACAATAATGGCGACAGGACCACGATACACGGTGCCGATGCGGCGTCGCCGCGAGGCCCGGACGAACTACCATCAGAGGTTGCGCCTGCTGAAATCCGGCAAACCACGCCTGGTTGCTCGCAAGAGCAACAACCAGACCAGGGCGCAGCTGATCGTGACGGGCCCACAGGGTGACGAGACGGTGGCGAACGCCGCCTCGGACGACCTCGAATCGTTCGGCTGGGAGGCCCCGACGGGCAACCTGCCGGCGGCGTACCTGACCGGCTTTCTGGCCGGCAAGCGCGCGGTCGAGGCGGGCCTCGAGGAGGCGGTGCTCGATATCGGACTCAACACCGCGACGCCCGGCAACAAGGTGTTCGCAGTACAGGAAGGTGCAATCGACGCAGGGCTGGAGATCCCGCACAACGAGGACGTCTTCGCGGACTGGCAGCGGACCCGCGGCAGTCACATCGCGGAGTACGCCGAAGCCGAGGGCGGCCTCTACAGCGGCGAGTTCGACGCGACCGAGCTCCCGGCCCACTTTGACGAGGTGCGAGAGCGCCTGGAGGATGAACTATGAGTAACG
>CAYQWI010000354.1:0-2607 GCA_964421165.1 uncultured Natronomonas sp. | reverse complement strand
TCGAAGCGCGAGCGCGCCGGCCGCCGCACATCCCTCGACGCGTTCGGCGGGGACGGTCCCGACGCCGGCCCACTCCGCGAGAAGCGTTCCGTACATGATCTGGTGTTCGTAGCTCTCGGATTGGTTGCCGACGTAGACCGCCTCGGCGAGTTCGGCCGGGGACGGGAGCCCGTCGAAGGCCTCCGAGAGCGCGATCGAGAACAGGTCGCGTCCGGGGAGGTCGGTCCGTCCGATTGGGGAGGAACCGACCGCCGCGATGACTGGTTGTGCCATACTACCGTGTATCCAACGTGTAGCGTTAGTTCTTTGGTCGTCGATCAAAGCATCGTTTCCCGGTACCTGCATGAATTATTAGGAGCGATTCCCAGATGAGTGTATGCAGAGACCACTCCTGACGACACAGTTTCTCGACCGCGCCCGTCGGATCTACGGCTCCCACGAGGCGGTCGTCGCCACGACCGGCGAACGATTCACGTTCGACGAACTGGGTAATCGAGCCGATCGGCTGTCGTCGGCGCTCCAGGCCCGCGGTGTCGAGAAGGGTGACGCCGTCGCGGTCCTCGATCCGAACACCCACTACCACCTCGAAGCGGCCTACGGCGTGATGCAGCTCGGCGCGATCCACACGCCGTTGAACTACCGACTCACTCCCGGGGATATCGAATACATCCTGAACGACGCCGATGTGAAAGCCGTCATCGTCGATTATGAACTGGCCGAGAAGGTCGAAGCCGTTCGAGATGACATCCCGACGGAGGTGTTCATCACGAACGACGGCGACCGGACCGACGGAGAGTGGGAGGATTTCGAGGCAGTCATCGACGGCGTCGATCCGGTCTACGAGAGGCCGGAGATGAACGAAGACGAAATCATCACGATCAACTACACGTCCGGAACGACCGGCGATCCGAAGGGCGTCATGCGAACCCACCGGACGGAGACGCTTCACGCGTACTTAACGGTGATTCACCAGGAGATCCGCGACGACGACGTGTACCTGTGGACGCTTCCGATGTTCCACGTCAACGGGTGGGGACATATCTACGCGATCACCGGGATGGGCGCAAAGCACGTCTGCACCAGAGGGGTCGACGCCGAGTGGATCTTCGAGACGATCGAATCCGAGGACGTCTCGTATTTCTCTGCGGCCCCGACGGTGCTGAACATGCTGTTGGAGTATGACGAAGAACACGACGTCGAGAAAAGCGGATCGGCGGACGTTCGAGTCGCGACGGCCGGCAGCGCCCCGCCGGAGGCGACGCTCCGAACCGTCGAAGACGAGTTCGGGTGGTATCTCAAACACGTCTACGGAGCGACCGAAACCGGACCCCTCGTCACCTCATCGGACGCCAGACGGTTCTTCGAGGACGACTCGCCCGACCGATTCGGGGTGAAAAAGACCCAGGGCGTCGGCTTCCTCGGAACGGAGATCCGAGTCGTCGACGAGGACGGGAACGACGTTCCACAGGACGGCGAGTCGATCGGCGAAATCGTCGTCCGCGGCAATCAGGTCATGGATCGCTACCTCGGCAAGCCCGACGCGACCGAGAAGGCGTTCAACGACCGTATCGAGGGGTACTACCACATGGGTGATCTCGCGACGGTCGACGAGAACGGGATGATACAGATCCAGGACCGAAAGAAGGATATCATCATCTCCGGCGGCGAGAACATCTCCTCGATCGAGCTCGAAGATACGCTGTTCGAACATCCGGACGTGGCCGACGTCGCGATCATTCCCGCTCCGAGCGAGAAGTGGGGCGAGACGCCGAAAGCGTTCGTCATCCCGAAGAGCGGCGATCCGGACGAGCCGGAAGTTACGGCGGAAGAGCTCACCGAGTTCACTCGCGAACGTCTGGCGAGCTACAAAGTCGTCCGCCGCGTCGAGTTCGTCGAAAAATTGCCGACGACGGCGACCGGAAAGGTTCAAAAGTACGAGCTCCGCGAACGCGAGTGGGAAGACGAGGACTCGATGGTCGGACAGGGATGATCCGCGGGATCGAGACGCAGCTACTTTCGACCCGTTAACTCGTCGAGCCGTTCGAAGTACGCCTCGCGGGGCACCTGATAGACCGAGCGGTAATCGATCTCGCCGTCGGCAAAGCCTTCAGTTACGCGTCGAGCCGCTTCGATGGCATCTGCGCGGGAGTCGTAGCGTTTAGAGGAGTGCTCTACGTCAGGTTCGAGCCGGAACGTGACCGTCCACGCCGCGTCAGATCGCGCTCTCGGTTCGCTTTTCGGGCGTCTGTTGGGTCGCCCCCGCGCGACGTACACGGTCGGGAGGCACGGCGCGGGAAACGTCGATCCATCGAACACGTCGGGGCGATAGACGAGTACGACCCTGTCGCCCTCGGCGCTCCAGACGGTCCACCCCTCGCCGAGCGCCGATTCATCGAGCATATGTCTGCTTCGATAGGCGGTGGTATCAGCCCCTCGGTTTTTTCGCGTTCAATGGTCACTGGATCCGGAAGCGAGGGTAGGGAAAGACACGGATTAAGTGGGTCGGGATCCTACGCACCGATATGAGTGAAACGGACCTCGAGGAACTCAAACGAGGAACGGACCTCGTGAAACGTGGCTTCGCGAAGATGCAGAAGGGCGGCGTCA
>CAYQWI010000353.1:0-2616 GCA_964421165.1 uncultured Natronomonas sp. | reverse complement strand
AGAAAATAAAAGGGTTCAACCGGAGCTTCCTCGAGCCGATGTACATCGATCTCGCCCACGAACGGATCGAAGCGGGGCTGGAGTCGGACATCATTTACGACCCCAAAGTGCTCGAACTCGTGATGGAGGAGTATCCGAATTTGGCGACGTCCGCGCTTGAACAGGAGCACGTAAAAGCCTCCGTTCACGATAATCTCCCCATCGCCATGGCGATCTTCGAAGACCGGATCGGTATCGGTATCCACACCGAATCGATGGGAACCCCGATCACATGGATCGATACGGACGATCCCGACGCGATCGCTTGGGGAGAGCAACTTTTCGAGACGTATCGCGCCGAGGCGACGCAACTCTACTGATGGGAGTTCGTCCCCTGCCGAAGCAATTTTCTCCTGACAGGTAGTTGACTCGAATCTACGTTGTAGAGTACTATCACCTCCCCGGTATTGAAAACCAATACGAAAGTCTCGCCGCTCACGCTGGGGTTGATCTGTACTCAGTGCGGAACGTTTCCAGGATCGCGACGAGGATTCCGATCAGAATCGGACCGATGAAAAGCCCAACAAATCCAAGTACCTCGGCTCTGCACGTTTATAAGTAGGGTCCGAACGTAGCAGGCAGTAACGGCTGATACTGCCGATTACTGATTTACTGTCATGCACAGATCCGCTGGATGAATTCGACTCGCTGTCAGTAGCCACTGGGAGTCAATACACATCTGATCACATCACAGCTCTGCGATCAGTGTGTACATAGTTCCAGTTGTTACTATAGACTCGCCACGCCAAAACGTACGTGACAGGTCTTGCTGCGGCCCGCAGCAAGACCGTGGCCGGGATCGCACGACAAGTCCTTCCTGCCCAAGGCGAGTGAGCACTCAACAAGTTCCTCACCGAGTACGATTGGGACGAAGACCAGCTCAACCACGAGCGGTTAGAGAAACTGCAAAAACACGGGGAGAACCGGTGGTCACAAGATGGTTACATCGTCATCGACGATTCGGTATTCCAGCGAACCGGGAAGGAACTTCCCGGTGCTGGAGAGTTCTACGATCACACCGAAGGCGAACCCGTCTGGGGACAGGATCTCGTTTACTCGTTCTACACCGACGACAAAACATCCTATCCGCTCGTGTTTCGCCAGTACGAGAAAGCCGACGACGGGGATCAGGATGACGCAGACGAGACGAAGTACGATCTCTCCCGGGAGATGGTTACGGAACTGGAAGAAGAGGTAGGTGTGCCTGCGGACACCTACCTCTTCGATTCGTGGTTTGCCCACGACTCGGGGTTGATCAAGCACGTCGAATCATACGGCAAGGACTGGATCGGCCCACTCCGGAGCAACCGGCAGGTGACCTACGCGAACAAGGAGATGCGCGTCGATGCGCTGGAAGAGCGCATCGACAACGAAGAACGCGAAATCGACGAGGAAACGTACAAGATCTGGACGAAGACGCTGCCGGTGTCGAAATTAGGCGAGGTTCGGCTGGTAATCGCCGAGAAAGTCACTGACGAGGACGAAGAGAATCCGGTCAAGTACCTTGCGACGAACAAGATCGATGCGCCCTCTGCCCACATTATCCGCAGCTACTCCTATCGGTGGCGCATCGAGACGTTCTTCGAGGACTCGAAGCAGGAGCTCGGCCTTGGAGACTGCGAGGTGCGTGATTCTGCCGGTGCCAGTCGCCACTGGCACCTTCAGATGCTCACCTACAGCCTCCTTCGGCTTGGTTCCGAATCGAGCGTCTCGGAGCGACTCGTCTCGAAAGCCTCGTTGCTCCGATCACAGCTCGAACACGGCCTCAAAGAGGCGATCTACAACATGTTTTCGTGGGTGCGCGACCAGCCAGCCCGCGACCTCGACGGATTGATGGAAGAAATCGACCACCTCGTTGTCCATTCTGAGGGGGGTTTATAAACGTGCAGAGTCGAGTAACTATTTAACCGCCGCCCGCAGGTACGACGTCGAAACGCGACCGAACTCCGCGCGACGATGACACGCGATACAGAGGGAGACGAGATTCTCGAGGTAGTGTGCGTCCCGTTCGGTCGTCACTGGCGTTTCGACGAACGCCCGGACGGGAACGACGTGGTGGACATCCGGGTTGCGGCCCAACTCGGCTTTCGTCGCCTCACAGAGGACGCACTTGTGATCGTCGCGTTCGAGCGCCGCCCGCTTCGCCCGCCGCCAGCCCGGTCCGTAGTTTGGATTCGAACCACCTCGCCAGTTCGGGTGTCCGTCGCCCGTGAACGTCTCCGAGAGCCACTCGTACTGGCAGTCGTCGCCGCAGAAGACGTGTTCGCCGGTGATATTCTTCGACCGTCGAACCACCGTTGTACCGCAGTAATCACAGTCGAGTTCTCGGGTTCCACCCGTCCATTGGGGGTGATTCTCACCGGAGATGTCGGGTCGGTGACGCCAGCTTTCGTTTTCGACGCACCTACTGCAGTACAGTCCCTTCTTTTCCGACGGATAATACTCGAACTCGGACGAACAGATCACACACTCCGTGGTTTCTTTTCCGCCCTTCCAGTTCGGATGGTTTTCTCCTTCGTACGAGTCGGAAGCATCCAGACATTCGTCCGAACAATATCGTTTTTCGTACGACGAGTA
>CAYQWI010000352.1:0-2632 GCA_964421165.1 uncultured Natronomonas sp. | reverse complement strand
GAGGCGACGGCGACGACGTTTCTGACGTTGGGCATGACTTCCTCGTCGAAGCCGTGGTCCTCACCGGCTTCAGCGTACAGATCTGGTTCGAGGCCAACGTCCCTGACGGCTTCACGGATGGCGTTCCCGAGATCCAGTTCCGCGGGGGCGAACGGCGTGTTGAACGCGAGCGAAATCGAGGCCGTTCCGTCCTCGATCCGTACGTCGTTGATAAGCCCCATCGTGACGACGTCTTCGCCGACGAGGGGGTCTGTGACCTCTCTGAGCCGTTCTTCGAGTTCCGTTTCGAGTTCGTCGGTCATCTGATCGACGTTCCTACGGCGGGCGAACGTATGAGGCTTTATTTTTCTTCGATATCCGCCGGAGGCGGGAACGCATCACTCGCGGAACCAAGTCCGTCCGAAAAAGAGTTCCAGCCGATCGCCTACATCGCGGGCGGCAGGACGATGCCGAGAATCATCGTGAGGATGTAGACGCCGACCCACATCGAGACGATAAATCCGACCAGATACGAAAGCGCCATCAAGGCGCTTTTCGTCGTTCGGGGTTTCCCGAGGAACCACGCGAGCACCGTCGCGTATATCGGGAGCCCGATGACGCCGAAGATGACCCACGTACCGGGATAGAGGATGTCCCAGGTCATCAGTCATCACCCTCCGGAGCGCTGTGGCCTTCGCCACGGAGTTCCTCGATGGCGTGTAGTTCGATCACCGGGAACATCTTCAGTATCACGAGGAAGAAGAGCGTACAGAGCGCGATCGTCCCCGCGACTGAAGCCATTTCTATCGGGCTCGGGAAATAATCACCCGGAATCGAATAGTGCATGCTGAACGTCGGATACTGGAGTCCCTCGACGACGAAGAACACCTTCTCGACGAGCGTTCCGGTGAGTACCAGGACCGATGCGACAAGGGAGCGCTGAACGGTGAACAGGTGTGGTTTGACAGCCTGTGCGAAGATATACGCCAGCGCGATAATCACCAAGCCGATCGCGAACTGATAGACTGGCGACGAGATCTTCGCGTGCGTAACAGCACTGGAGTCGACTGGTGCCGCATAGACGCCTGTGATGACTTGCTGGAGCTGCAGCCAGAGGAAGAGCAGACAGAACAGCCCGAGCCAAAGCGTCAGGCCGCGAATGACCGTGTCCGTGATGATGTGGTACCAATCGTAGGCTTTCCGGGTCGCAAGACCGAGAATGATGATCCCTGCGACCGCCGAGGAGAGCGCGATCGTAAGGAACTGCGGCCCCTGGATCGCGCCCTGCCAGCCGGGCATCGACGGCAAGAGTGCGAACAGCCACGGGATGACTCCGCCGTGGAGTAACAGCGGCGCCATGACGATGATACCCAGCGCGAGCCACCAGACCATTCGCTCGACGATTGCGTCTTCCGTTTCGGAGTAGCCGATCGTCGCGATCTTGTAGAACGGTTCGAAGATATCCGGGAGATCACTGCGAAGTCGAGTGAGATCGTATCGCAGCGTCAGGCCGAGGTACGTGAGCGTCATCACCATGTACATCGTGATGACCGTCACGTCCCACACCAGCGGTGACTGATGGACGGTTACCGGATACGACTGGATAACGCTCCAGGCCATCCGGTCCGGGCGTCCGAGATGGATCATGATGTAGAACCCAGCCATGCTCAGCGCGCCGATCGTCAGTAGTTCGGCCAATCGAGCGACCGGGAGGTATTTTTTCATCCCGAACAGCCGGACTGCGGCCGAGAGGATGATCCCACCGTGTGCGATTCCGACCCACCAGATGAACGCGCCGATGTACAGACCCCAGGTAACGCCGCCGCCGGATCCCCAATCGGAAAGACCCGTCACGGCGAGTCCGCGGTCGACTTGGTAGAGCCACAGTAGCATCCAGATCCCGGCGACGAGAGACGCCACAGCGAAGAGGGCGTAGTACATTTTGCCCGTCTGTTGCATCGGGCGGACGATGTCGTTCCGGTTCGGTGTTTTCGACGCCATCAGTCGTCACCCGTCCCGAACGTGTAGCGATCGAGCTCGTTCTTTCGGTTGTCCTCGACGCCGATCTGTTCGTAGGTGACCGGGCCTTCGACCTGCTCGGCGTTCGGTCCCGGCTCGTTACCGAGATACACGACGTTCGGATCGGTTCCGAGGTCTTCGAGCAGCTTGAACGCCGAAAGCTTCCCCCACGGGGTAACCGTCTCGCCCCAGTCTTCGTCGTTGTCGAGCTCCGTATCGCGCTCGAACGCCTGCTCTGCGCGCTGTTCGAGGTACTGCTGTGGACGGCTGTCGGGGTCGTTCATATCGCCGAAGTGGATCGCGCTCATGCCGGCGGCGTCACACGCGTCCTGGCAGGCGACCGTGCCGACCATCTCCTCACCTTGGTGGCCATCCTGTCGGGACGGACAGTACGTACACTTGCCCATGACACCCTGCGGTGGGCGCATGTCGTTCCACTGGCCGCGCTCGTCGTGGACGTGGTCGTTACCCTCCGTGAGTTGCTGTTGTCGCTCTTCGAAGGGAAGTTCTTTCAGCCGGTCGTGATCGTTTTCGGAACCCGGAAGTTCCTCGTACGGTACGTCGGGTTCGCCCCACTGGAAGTAGTTGACGCCGTACGGGCAGGCGACCTGACAGTACCGACAGCCGATACAGA
>CAYQWI010000351.1:0-2636 GCA_964421165.1 uncultured Natronomonas sp. | reverse complement strand
CTCTGTCTTCTCACAGATGAGGATGCAGTCCACACGGTCGTTGTCCGTCATTCCCCCCGCAACCACGCGATCGCCGCGACCGTGCGTCCCAACGTCGTCACCGCTATCGAAACCGCGACGCTACGAGCAAGAAATCAACGTAGATGCGCCCCCGCGAGACTGATCTCACATCGATCGGCGTCGTATCCCGCCGCAGAGAGCCCATCGTCGAGCGCGAACACCGTCTCGCCGAGCATCGCCATCGCCGCCTCGCCGCCGGCGTCGGACACGTCGCGGATCGCCTCCGCGACTCGCGGCGTCAACAGCCCCGATTCGCGTGCGAACCGCCTGGACGTTTGCATGAACGTCTCGAGGGTCGGCTCGGCGCCGAGCGCCGACAGCGCGCGCTCGCCCGCGACGGTGAGTTCGTCCGTCTCGCCAGACAGGACCGATTCGGTCGACAGCTCGCCGAAACTGAGGTATTCGATCTCCCCTCGTGCGGGGATCCCGTCCATCGCGCCGTAGGCCGGCGCGCCCGGTTCGAGCCGGATCGGAACGCCGCCGCGGGCCTGTGCGACGATATCACCGAGCCCCGTCCCGGCCTGTACTTCCGCCCCGTGGGCGATCGTGACGAGTTCGTTCTCCGAGAGCTCGCGATCGAAGACGTCGTTGGTCGCGAGCGCAGTTCCGAGAGCGGCCGATCCGGAGACGCCGAAGCCGGTCCCGAGCGGGAGCTCCGTTTCGATGACGACGTGCGCCGTCGCGCGGAGCGCGTCGAGGACGCGATCGACCGCTTCGATCGTCGTCGGTTCGCCGTTGAGCTCGAGGCCGTCGCCGGGTTCGAGCCGAACTGTCACACCCTCGTCGAGGGTGATCCCGCCGCCGCGCGAGCCGGCTTTCGTCGGATCGTCGTCCGGATGAGTACTGAAAAACCCCGTCACGTGACCGGGGACGAACGCGCTCGCCGACGTTGACATACCCTGCCGTCGGGGAGCGGACGGTTTAGGTTTGGCTATCCGGATCGGGCGTTTCCATGACAAACCGTGTCGCTCTCGGCGATAGAAAAGATAAACCGTTTTCATATGGGTATGAGAAAGCCCGTGTAGTGACTACCCGTGGCTGAACAAACACCGGAAGACGCTGGCGGTTCACTGCTCGTCCCGGTCGGCGAGTCGGTGACGCTGCGGAGCACGGTCGCCTATGCGATGGAGACCGCGTCCGATATCGGGATCGACGAGATACACTTCGTCGCTCCGGTCGCCTGGCACGACCTCAGCGACGTCGAAGACGCAGTCCGTGAGGAAACACAGACCCTTCTGAATCGGGTTTCGGTCTGGGCGAACGAGGACGCCCCCGCGGATTCACCCACCGTCGAAACGGCGATCATCGGTGCCGACGAGTACCTGTTTAGCCCCGACGACGCCGAAATACTCGCGAGCTACGCCGAGGATCACGGTATCGAACGGATCGTCGTCGATCCCGAATACACTCCCGGCGGGAGCGTTCCGCTGTTACGGCCGATGGAGGTCGCGTTGACTGCACGCGGCTTCGAGGTGTCGGAAGCGCCCGTACACCGCCCAGTACGCCGATCCCGACTGACGCGTGCCGGCGGGCTTCTTCAGTTCGGTGTGTTGTTCGGTGTCTCGTTTCTGTTCTATCAGCTTCTCGGTGGCTTCGTCATCATCACCGGCGACAGCTTCGACCTCTTCTATGAACTGATCACCGGCGCGATCACTGCCGGTATCGTCGCCGGAACGCTGTATACGGTGACGCTTTCTGAGCGCGTTCGACCGGTTCGGCTCGCGAAACAACTCGGACGGCTCGCGCTGTTCGTTCCGTATCTCGTCTTCGAGATCATCAAATCGAACATCCTCATCACCGGAATCATCCTCCATCCGAAGCTCCCGATCGAGCCTCGAATGACGCGTGTTCGGTCGGCAGTATGGGGCGGTCCGGCCCTGACAACGCTCGGAAACAGCATCACGCTAACGCCGGGAACGCTCACGGTCCGGACGGACGGGCAGACGTTGTACGTACACGGACTGTTTCAGAGCGCACGCGACGGGGTCGCCGCTGGAACGCTCGAACGGGCCGTCAGATTCGTTTTCTACGGGCGACCGGCGGCCGCCGTCCCGACCCCCGCCGAACGCGGCGATTACGAGGAACTGCAAGGACCGGAATCGACGAAAATCGCGGCCGACGGGGGTGAGGAGACGTGACGCTTACCACCGCCTTTCTCGTCACAGCGGCCGTCCTCGTGGTGCTCGCGATCGCCGTCCTCTATCGGGCGGTCAAGGGCCCGACGATGCAGGATCGCGTCATCGCCGTCAACGTCCTCGGGACGAACACCGTCGTGATCCTCGCGCTGTTGGCGGTCGCGCTCGACAGCGAGTCGTGTCTCGACATCGCCCTCGTGTACGCGCTGTTGAACTTCCTGATGGCCGTCGCCATCTCGAAGTTCACGGTCAAGCGGGGTGATGTCATATGAACGAGATCCGGATGGGCGCGATACTCGTTCTGCTCGCGGGCGGCGTCTTTTTCACGTTCGTCTCCGCCGTCGGCGTGATCCGACTGCCGGACGTGTACGCCCGCGCACACACCGCTTCTCAGACCGATACGCTCGGTGCGGGACTCGTCGTCGCGGCGGTCGTCCTCAC
>CAYQWI010000350.1:0-2638 GCA_964421165.1 uncultured Natronomonas sp. | reverse complement strand
GAAGCGTCCGAGGACTCACACCCGAACGAGTACATGGGACAGCTCCGCGGACAGGACGCCCGCAAACTCGGGCTCGACCGCGACGGAACAGTCATTACCGACGTGTTGCTCGCGCCGGGGACGAAAACCAACCCGACGAGCGCGGAGTTCAAGCCGACGTACATGCCGAACGACCTCAACAGCGTCGGGTCGATACATTCGCATCCGAACGGCGTCTTGCGGCCGAGCGACGCCGACCTCGCGACGTTCACCAGGGGGAAAGTTCACATCATCGTCGGGGCCCCGTATCGTCGCGGCGACTGGCGGGCGTTCGATCGCGACGGTCAACCGACCGATCTCGAGGTGTTGAGCGTCGACGTGCCGGACGAGCAGTTCTTCGATTTCACGCAGGCGGATATCGACCGGGAGTTGCGATGAGATGAGACGGGTCGTCGCACAGGGGACGTTCGATCTCCTCCATCCCGGCCACCTCCACTATCTGCGGGATGCGAAATCGATGGGCGACCGTCTGTACGTCATCGTCGCCCGCGGCGAAAACGTCACACACAAGGCGGAACCGATCGTCCCCGACCGACAGCGATTGGAGATGGTCGCCGCGCTCGATCCGGTCGACGACGCCCGACTCGGTCACACCGACGACTTTTTTGTGCCCATCAGAGAGATCGACCCCGACGTGATCGTCCTCGGGCACGATCAACACCACGACGAGGAAACGCTCTCCGGGCTGTTGGCCGACGCGGGGATCGATTGTGAAATCGAACGCGCATCCGCTCGCGATCCGGAAACCGCCGGCGAACTCCTCTCGACGGGCCGGATCATCGACCGCGTCTGCGAACGGCGCTGTTAGTCGAGGACTTCCCTGTAGACGGTTTCGAGTTCCTCTATCGACCGATCGACGCAGAGCCGCTGGCGTCGCTCACGGAGCCGGGTCGGGAGCCGATCGCCGTCGGCGAGGACGCGACGGATCGCCGCGCGGAAGTCGTCGATATCGCCGCATCGAAAGTGCGCTCCCGTCTCGCCGTCGATCACCGTCTCCGGAAGCGCTCCGCGGTCGGCGGCGACGACCGGCGTTCCGCAGGCGATCGCTTCGAGCGCGACCAACCCCTCCGTCTCCGCGGGGCTCGGAAAGGCGAACGCATCGAGCGCAGTGTAAAAGGCCGCGAGTTCGTCGCGGTCGAGAAACCCGGGGAACGCGACGTTTTCGCGGTCGGCTGCTCGGTGCCGAAGGCCGCTCCGAGCGGGACCGTCGCCGGCGAGGACGACACCGACATCGAGGTCGGCCGTCGCGGCGAGAACGTCTCCGAGTCGTTTTTCATGCCCGTGACGACCCGTATAGCCGACGAGTGGGCCGTCGGGGAGATCGTGCCGATCGCGGAAGGCCGCCACGGTGGATTCGTCGGCGGGGCGAAATCGATCGAGGTCGACGCCGTTTGAGACGACGTGTACCGGCGTCCCGGTGGCTTCAATCGCCTCTTTGGCCGTCTCGGAGGGGGCAATGATCGCGTCGGCCGATTCGAAGTACCACCGTTCGTATCTGTCGGCTGCGCGGGCGATCAGACCCGAGAGGGCGTCGCTGATGTACCCGGCGTACTCGCTCGTCGGTGTGTGATAGGAGACGACGAGCGGAACGTCGATCGAGGCGGCGAGTCGCTTGCCGGCCAACCCGAGGGTGAACGGCGTGTGCGCGTGCACCAGATCCGGTGTGGCGTTTCGGACGGCGTTTGGGACCTCGGGCCCGGCGATTCGGTAGCCGCCGTAGAACGGGAACGGGGCGCTCGAAACGGGGTACTCGTCGGTATCCGCCGTTCGCCCGTTGGCGTCCGGATAGACGATCGGCATCCGTCCACCGCGTCGACGCCAGCGATCCCGCCACGTCCGGACGGTGTAGCTGACACCGTTGACCGTCGGTAGATACGTATCGGTAAACGCGGCGACGGTCCGCATGCCCGCCGTTTCGACGACGGGGGATTAATCGGTTGTGGGTTCGCCTCCGGCAGCTTCGATCACATCGGCGTACGCCCGCCGGAGCTCTCGCGCCACCCGATCGAGGCCGTGTCTGCGGGCCGTCGATTTCGCGTTCTCACCGAGCCGATGTCGGAGCCCCGGATCCGCCGACAGTCGATCGAGCGCCGCCTCGAACTCGGCCATCGTCGAACACTTCAGACAGTCCTCGCCGTGGGTGTAAAACTCCTCGAAGACCGGGATATCCCGAAGGACGACCGCCGAACCACAGGCCATCGCTTCGAGGACGGCGATCCCCTGGTTTTCGACCCGGGTCGGGAACAGATAGATATCGCCCGCACCGTAGGCACCGCGAACGTCGTCGATCCAGCCGGTGAAGGTGACGTTGTCGGGGGGACGGTTCACCAGTCGACGAACCGTCTCGGAGGCGTGCGGCCCGGTGTCGTACGGGCCGAACCAGACGAACTCGTGATCGAATCGCTCCGCGAGCCGACAGAACGTATCTACCCCTTTCCGCTCGAAGACGTTCCCCACCGCGAAGACGACGAGGCCGTCGAGGTCGAACCGCCGCCGATACGGCGCTCTCAGCGCTTCGTATCCGGAAAGCGAATCGAGATCGACCCCGTTGGTTACCGTCCGGATCGGCGCTGAAACCGGATACGACGCCAGCACGGAT
>CAYQWI010000349.1:0-2649 GCA_964421165.1 uncultured Natronomonas sp. | reverse complement strand
GGGTTCCCACATACTGGTTTTTGTGTTAATCGCTCCCCTCGTCTTTGTAAATGCGGCGGTTGGACGTCCCCATGTCGACCCATGTCGAGTCAAGCGGAGCAGATCGTTCGGCGACCCGACAGACGGAGGCGGACAGTAACATGCCGGCGCTCGGCATCGTTGCTGATGATCTCACTGGGACGATGGACACCGCCAGTGAAGTCGCTACGCGCGGCTACGAAACCGTCGTCATCACCACCCCCGACGCGTCGTTACCGGACGCCGCAGTGGTCGCAATTAACACTAACAGCCGGTATCTTCCGTCCGACGATGCGGCCGACGCGGTCCGGAGCAGCGTTGATGCCCTCGGTGCGTCGACCGTCTACAAGAAGATTGATTCGACGCTTCGGGGAAATGTTGGATCGGAGGTGGCCGCGGCGATGGGAGCTACAGAGGTCGATCTCGCCGTAGTCGCGCCTGCGTTCCCGGCCACCGGTCGGCAGACGTGGAAGGGCGTCCACAGGATCGGCGGGACGCCCGTTGCTGAAACGGAGTTCGCTGCCGATCGAAACGGGCCACCCACCTCGGACGTCACTGCCCTGTTCGCGGAGCAGAACCTCCCGGCCGAACATGTCGACGGAACGGACGTCGCGGAGGGTGTCGATCGTATCGCAGACCGCTTCAACACCGCTGTCGAGCGGCACGACCGGCCGCCGATCGTCGTGTGTGACGCCCGAACCGCCGCACATTTGGACGCGATCGCCGCAGCCGGAGCCCGGTTCAATGCCCTGTTCGTTGGCAGCGGCGGCCTCGCGGCCCACCTTCGTCTGGACATCTCTCCTGATGCTTCTCAGGCGACACCACAGCCGGAATCCGGAACGCCGCTCGCCGTGGTCGGAAGCGTCAGCGAGACGACGCTTGAACAACTCGATCACGTTCCCGACGCTTGGCTACTCCACCTCGACCCGCTTTGTATGCTGGATGGAACTCCGGACAAGGCGGCGGAGGTCGCAGACCGACTGGAGCGCGGCGTTCCGACCGTGGTCACCGCTGCCTCGGAACGTTCCACCGTGGAAGCGACGCTTAGCAAAGGGCGAGACCGCGGCCTCTCCGACCCGGAGATCCGCGACCGGATCGCCACGGGACTCGCCACGGTCGCCGGGGAAGCCTGCCGAATCACGCATCCGTCCGGACTCTTTTTCACCGGTGGAGACGTGGCGATGGCCGGACTGCGCGCGCTTGAGACCACGACAATCTCACTGACGGGGACGACGGTTGACGCCGGGATCCCCGTCGGACGGCTGATCGAGGGCGTCGCACCTGGGATGCCGCTGATAACCAAGGCAGGCGGGTTCGGTGGCCAAACGAGCATCATTAATTGTCTCGACGTGCTTGGTGGTGTACAATGAGTGACCTACAGCCGATAATTGGCGTGACGATGGGTGATCCCGCCGGCATTGGCCCGGAAGTGATCGTGAAGGCCTACCGCCAACTCCACGACACCGGACGGCCGATCGTCGTCGGCGACGCAGACGTGCTCGGATCGGCGACAGAGATCTGTGAGTCGGACCTTTCGATACAGCGAATAGAGGCCGTGTCCGACGCGCGGTTCGACCGCGAGACGATTCCAGTACTCGATCTCGACAACGTCGGGACGCTGGTTCGCGGTGAGGTCCGTGAGGAGTACGGTGCTGCTAGCCTAGAGTATATCGAGCGGGCGATCGGACTGGCGAAGGCCGGTGAGATCGACGGTATCACGACTGCTCCGATCAACAAGCAGGCAACAAAGCTGGCCGGCAGTACATACGCCGGTCACACGGGGATGCTTGCGGATCGGACCGATACGTCTGAATATACGATGATGCTCATCGAGTCTGATCTCCGTGTGACACACGTCAGTACGCACGTTCCGCTCCGGGAAGCCTGCGAGCGGGTTACGATGTCGAACGTCTACAGTATCATCCGCTTGACCGCCGAGGCACTCTCTGATCTGGGGATTGAGAGCCCGACTGTGGGCGTCGCTGGGCTGAATCCGCACGCGAGCGACGGCGGTTTGTTGGGTGAGACGGAGTCGGCCGAGATCGAACCGGCCGTCGAACGCGCGCGGGAGGAAGGAATCGACGCAGTCGGTCCTGAATCCCCGGACACGGTGTACGTTCGCGCGGCCCAAGGCGAGTTCGACTGTGTCGTCTCAATGTACCACGATCAGGGTCACATCCCGATTAAGATGTTGGGGTTCAGTAGCGGCGAGGCCGTTTCCGGTGTCAACGTGACCATCGGGCTGCCGATCATACGCACCAGCGTCGACCACGGAACGGCGTTCGACATCGCAGGGACGGGAGTCGCGTCCGAACGGAGTTTACTTGACGCGTTCGGCGTCGCAGTTGATATGGCTCGTGCTCGGACTACTGGGTGACCCCCTCCCCGCCGTGAACGGAGGGGGATCGAAGATCCCTCAGGCAGTCGGGTGTAGCCCGACGACGGCGGGGCTTCCCGTACCGCAGCAGTGCGATATTTGCCGGTCTACGGTCGTATCTGTTCTTGTGGGGCGAGTTGCCCCGTTGATTTCTCGAACAGGCGGACCGATTGCTGGGCCAGACAGCTGTTACTCCTATTGTGAGCAGGATTCGGAGTTACCGTCGCTCGCATATTCTCTGCCGCATTAGGTCA
>CAYQWI010000348.1:0-2649 GCA_964421165.1 uncultured Natronomonas sp. | reverse complement strand
GCGAGTTCGGGATCGTCGTCGCCGTCGCCGCAGTCGAGACCGACCCGCAGTTCATCGGCCAGGAGGAACTCGGCTTCATCACCCTCGTCGCGCTGCTGACGATGAGCGTCTCGGTGTACTTCATCCAGTACAACAACCAGCTGTTCGAGCGCGTGAAACCGTATCTCTCGCGGTGGGAACAGACTGATCCCGTCGAGCCGGCCGAGACGGAGCATCGAGACCACGTCGTCGTGGTCGGCTACGACGAGATCGCACGCAGAGCGTTACGGATCCTCGAAGAGCAGTACGACGAGATCGTGGTCGTCGACCGCAACGTCGAGCACGTCGAAGCGATCGAGGATGCCGGATACGAGGCCCTGTTCGGTGACTTCCAGTACGAGAAGATTCGAAAGGACGCGGGGGTGAAATACGCCGACTTCGTGTTCTCGTCGTCGGACCAGCTGGAAATCAACGAGATCCTGCTCTCGGAGACGAGCGAAGAGACGACCGTGTTCGTCGAGGCCAGAACTGCCGAGGAGGCAGAGCGGCTGTACGAACTCGGCGCCGGATACGTCATCTTGGCCCCGCAACTCGGCGTCGCACAGTTCATCGAGTACCTCGAGTGGTACTTCGAGAACAGACCGACCTTCGACCGAGAAATCGCCGCTGACATGGAGCTGTTGCGAAGCGGCCAACTGTTCCCCGACATCGCGGATCGACCGGGTGGTGACGATGACTGACGTCGCGTTGCTCACTGCCCTGGCGGTCCTGTTCGTCGTCGTCGGGCCGCTGTTGCTGATCGCGAAGGGGCTGCAGCTGTCGCTCGTCCCGTCGCTTATCCTGTCCGGGCTGCTCGTCGGACAGCTGGGTATCATCGACGAGGAGCTCATGCTCGAACTCGCCCGGCTCGGGATCGCATTTCTCGTCTTCACCTTCAGCGTGCAGATCCACACAGAGCGCGTTCGCACAGTCGTCTCGGACACCGAGGTCGTCACGATCGTTCAGGTGCTCGTCCTCGGCACACTCGGCGTTCTCTTCGCGCTCGCGGTCGGCATCGTACTGGAACTCGAGGCCCTCGCCCCCGTCGGGCTCGACGAGCCACTGACGGTCGAACAGGCGCTTTTCGTCGGGATCGCGGCCGCGCTCTCGTCGTCGATCGTCGGGACCGCGCTGTTTACCAAAACACAGTCCGACATCGTTCACGACTACCTCTCGAGCGAGATCGATTCGTTCAACGACCTGCTTGCGGTGTTTCTCCTGCTCGTCGTCAGCGCCGGCACCTTCACGCTGGACCCGGTCGCGACGCAGCTTGGATACGGAGTCATGCTCCTCGCCGCGGCGATCGTCGTCAACCGGTATCTCTTCGGCATCATCGAACGGCTCGCGAGTGGGTCCGACGAGGCGATGCTCATCAGCATCGTGGCGCTTTTGATCGGCTTTCTCGCCGCGGCGGAGTTCCTCGAGACCTCGATCGTCGTCGGCGCGTTCGCCGCTGGGATCGCAGTCAGGGACAACCCCGTCGAGTATTCGGAAGTGTTCAACGGGTTGATCTCGATTCAGGAGTTCTTCGTCGCGATCTTCTTCGCTACCGTCGGGGCGCTGGTGACGCTGCCCTCACCGACCGCGGCAGTGTCTGATCCAGCGGCACAACTGGGTCCTTTCGTTCCCATCGCCACGATCGCCCTCGGGCTCGTCGTCTTGACGGTCGTAGTCAAGCCGATCGTCATCGGTGCCTTGCTCGTGTACGCCGGATACGACAGGCGATCGGCGACGGTCACGGGACTCGATATGGATCACGTCGGCGAGTTCAGCGTCATCGTGGCTATCGAGGCACTCGTCCTCGGGCTCTTGATCGAGCCGGTGTTCGAGGCGATCATCCTCGCGGCCGCGGTGTCGATGATCCTCTCGAATCTCACCCACACCTACGACGAGGAGATTTACGGGCTCATGGTCAGTCGTGGCTGGCTCGGAGAGCCGTATCACGACGTCGACGACTGGAACTCCGTTCCCGAGGACATCTCCGATCACGTCGTCATCGTCGGGTACGGCCGGCAGGGCCGACGGCTCGTCGAGTTCTGTGAAGAGGTCGATCAACCCTACGTCGTGATCGAGAACAACCCGCAGGCGCTGTCCGATCTCCGAGCCGACTGTGACGCCTACGTGTTCGGCGACGCGATCGAGCCGGAGACAGCGGAGGTGGCCAACCTCGAGGACGCGCGGCTGGTCATCTCGACGGCCGAATCGAAACCGCTCACGGAGTACTTCCTGTCGTTTACCGATACCGTCGACGTCATCGTCCGGACCAGAGAACTGCCGATGGCTGCCGATCTCGTCGAACGAGGGGCCACGTACGTCATCGTTCCGGACCTCCTCGCAGCCGATCAATTCGCCGACAGCCTCGAAGCACTCCTGAGCGGAGAGTACGATCCCGACGAACTGCGGACGGAGAGCATGCGCGACCTCGACGTAACACGTGCGCCACCCCGGCCGTCCACTGCGGAGTCGACGTCGTATGGCAGGGAACGCGACAGATGACGTGTGCCATAGCGAAAAACCCGCCAGTATATGGCTCGGGCTTCACCTGTGAATGCACTGTTGAATGTACTTTCTGCGAGGAGTTTCCGAGGCGGACTCTGTCGTAGACAGGTTCTTTGAGCTACGTTGGCGAGG
>CAYQWI010000347.1:0-2654 GCA_964421165.1 uncultured Natronomonas sp. | reverse complement strand
ACGGTGCCGCCACCGACGCCTACGACGCGGTGTACGTCTGTACGCCGAACGCGTTGCATCTCCCCTACGTCGAAGCCGCGGCGAAATCCGGGAAAGCGGTTCTCTGTGAAAAACCGATGGAAGCGAGCGTCGAGCGTGCGGAACGACTGGTCGAGGTCTGTTCTGCACACGACGTACCGCTAATGGTCGCATATCGGATGCACACGGAACCGGCCGTTCGCCGAGCCCGCGAGCTCATCGACGATGGATTTATCGGTCAGCCACAGATCGTTCACGGCCACTTCTCACAGGTACTGTTGGATCTCATCCCAAATCCGGATCAATGGCGACTTGATCCGGAGCTCAGCGGGTACGGAACGTCCGTGATGGACATCGGCGTGTACCCGCTCAACACGACACGTTTCCTCCTCGGCTCGGATCCGATCGCAGTGCAAGCGATGGGCGCATCCCGTGGGGACGCGTTCGGGGACGTCCCCGACGAGGTTGCGACGTTCAACATCGAGTTCGAAGACGGCGTACACGCGGCGTTTTCGGCATCACAGAACGCGCATCTCTCGAGCTATCTCCGGGTGGCCGGTACGGAGGGCGAACTCGAGATCGAACCGGCGTTCGACGGCGAGCAACAGCGATCGATCACGCTCACGAAGGGGGAATCGACAGTCACACACCGGGTCGAGACGGTCGATCAAATGCTGGAAGAGTTCGACTACTTTGCGACCTGTGTCCTCTCCGAGCGGGAGCCACACCCGAACGGTGAACACGGCCTCACCGATATGCGAGCGGTAAAGGCGATATACGACAGCATCTCCCGCGACGACTCGGTGTCGGTACAATGATCGATCAGGCTCGTCTCGATCGGCTCGATGCGGTTCTCAAGGATCGGTCGCTCCAGGCGCTGTGGTTCGCTCGAAAGAACACGTTCGCGTGGCTGACGGGGGGAAGCAACGCCGTCGATCACGGGACGGACGTCGGAGTCGCGGCCGTCGGCTACGACGGTGACGCAGTTGAGGTAGTGACGAGTAACAACGAAGTCGATCGGTTCCGATCGGAGGAACTGCCGGCCGACGTGACGGTACACTCCTTCGATTGGTGGACGTCGTCACTCGAAGAAGAAGTCGCGGACCGATCTCCGACGCCTGCCGCTGCCGACTTCGACGTCCCGGGATTCGAATCGGTGGACGCGTCATCGCTTCGTCAGCCGCTTACCGAGAGAGACGTCGAGCTCGCACGGGCGATGGGGTCGGATGCAGCGACTGCAGTGGAATCTGCGTGTCGGGAACTGACCGCCCGAACGACCGAGCGAGAAGTCGCTGCACTGCTCCATCGGGAGCTCGTCGATGCTGGGTTCACGGTTCCGTGTGCGCTGGTCGGTGGCGGCGACCGCACGCTAAAGCACCGCCATTTCACGCCGACCGACTCTCCGATCGGGGACTACGTCATCGTCACCGCCGGCGTCGAACGACACGGAATGTACGACTCGATAACGCGAATCGTCGCCTTCGATCCGCCCGGGTGGCTCACCGAGCGGCACGAAGTCACGGCACGCGTCCACGCGACCGCGATCGCTGCCACACGGGAGGCCGGTCGAGACGGCGGGACTGCCGGGGACGTGTTCGGGGCGATTCAGGATGCGTATTCGGAGCTGGGACGCCCCGACGAATGGCGCAGTCACCACCAGGGCGGTGGTGCAGGATTCGCCATGCGGGAATACGTCGCAGCGCCCGATAGCGACGTCGACATCTCGCTGCCGATGACGTTCGCGTGGAACCCGACGCTCCCGGGCGCGAAAAGCGAGGAGACGGTCCTCGTAACCGAGACGGACTGTGAACTTCTCACCCGAACCCCCGAATGGCCCAGATCGTCGTACGAGGCAGTCGGCTACGATCTCGAGATGTCGCTCAACGACGTGTTACACGTCTAATCACCGATTGCGTATAGAGCTATCAGTCTCACTGTTCCGTAACTGGTTTACACCCCTCGTCCGATCGTCGGGTATGGCACCGAGTGACCCGGATGAGGCGGCGATCATCGCCAGGTCGTACTGGGAAACGCTCCAAGGCGATGTGCTTGCAACGGTCGAAGAGTACGCCGACGCTGGCTACGACGCCTCGGAACTCCATCCCGGGATGACTTCCGTGTTGGGATCCGAGTACGGGGACGACCACTGTGGACTCGGTGTTCTCGTCCTCGAAGACGAACTCCAGGACGTCGACTCATTGATCAACTCCCCCGGATTCGAAGGCGCGGACGTCTACGCCACCAAACAGGGGAATATCGTCCTCCTCGCCGTATTCTTTAAGTCCGAAGATCCGAGACGCGTCCTCGGGTTCCCGACGTACTACCTTCCAAAACAGGCCGAAGAAATGCTTCAGGAAGCGACTGAGAACGGTTCGATCGATATCGTGTTGCGGACGCAGTTCGGCGATACACTGGCTATCGACTGTGAGGATCCGTCGTTGTTCATCCCGGAAGAGTTGGATATTCTCGACTGACCGGGAGCGCCGTTTTTATACGACTGTCGTATTCATCTACCGGTGACCATCCGTCCCGTCTCGTCGATCACCGATACAACGACCCGTATGAGCAGGTTGTTCGCTTCAGTCGGTCGTTACGATTTCGATCTCGTGACCGTCCTGGTCCTTCGTGAACGCGTA
>CAYQWI010000346.1:0-2657 GCA_964421165.1 uncultured Natronomonas sp. | reverse complement strand
GGCGGTCGAGGGCGAAACGACGGAGCGAAACCTGGTTGAGACGATCAATCGGACGCTCGCCCAGGAGATGCGAAACGACGACTCCGTCCGGCTCATGGGCTACGACATCGGTCCGATCGGCGGCGTCTACCGAACGACGGAGGGGTTACTCGACGAGTTCGGTGCGGATCGAGTCATCGACACCCCGCTGTCGGAGAACGGTCTTCTCGGGACCGCGGTCGGAATGGGGATGCGCGGTGAGCGGATCGTCCCCGAGATTCAGTTTATGGGCTTTTTCTACCCGGCCTTCGGACAGTTCATGTACACGCTCGCGAAGATGTACGAGCGTTCGGGCGGGAACGTCGACGTTCCGCTGACGATCCGGATGGTCTGCGGTGGCGGAATCAAAGCCAGCGAGTATCACTCCGAATCGACGGAGAGCTACCTGTTGCACACGCCGGGCGTTCGTGTCGTCTACCCGAGCGGTCCCAGGGAAGCGAAAGGGATCCTCACCGCGAGTATTCGCCACGACGATCCGGTCATCTTCATGGAACACAAGAAGCTCTACCGGACCCACCGCGAGCCGGTTCCAGACGAGGAGTACACGGTTCCGCTGGACGAGGCTCGAATCGCCCGAACGGGCGAGGATCTGACGCTTATCTCGTGGGGAGCGATGGTTCGGCAAGCGGAGATGGCGGCGGATCGCGTCGACGCCGACGTCGAGATCGTCGATCTTCGAACGCTCTCGCCGCTCGACATCGATACGGTGTTAGAGTCGGTCAAAAAGACCGGCCGGTGCGTCATTTTCCACGAGGCTCGAAGGACGCTCGGCCTCGGCGCGGAACTGGCCGCAGTGATCAACGAATACGCGTTCGATCGGCTGCACGCGCCGATCCAGCGCGCGACCGGATACGACGTACACTTCCCCGGTAACCAGATCGAGGAAGCGTACTTACCGGACGCGACGCGTGCGGAATACGCCATTGAGGCGGTGATGGACTATGAGTTCTGAACGACAACGATTCGAGTTCAAGATGCCCGACCCCGGCGAGGGGCTGACCGAAGCCGAACTCAGCGCGTGGCACGTCGACGTCGGCGCTGAGGTCGAAGAAGACGACGTGCTCTGTGAGGTCGAAACCGACAAAGCCCTTGTGGATATACCAGTCCCTCACTCGGGCGAAGTGCTCGAGCTTCGGGCCGAGCCGGGCGATGTCGTCAAAGTCGGCGAAGTCGTCGCAGTGTTCGCCGTCGAGGACGCCCCGACGGCGCAGGTGGCCGTCGAGGATTCGGACGGGGATTCCGACGCTCCCGAACCGGAGGATTCGACGGACAGAGACGGCACAGATGCCACGGAACCGGCCGTCGTCGAAGCGGAAGCCTCACAGGCGGAGACGAGCGACGACGGTCGGACGTTCGCCGCTCCGAGCACCAGACGGTACGCCCGCGAGCAGGATGTCGATCTGGCAGCGGTCGAAGGCTCCGGCCCCGGGGGTCGGATCCTCCGCGATGACGTCGACGCATACCTCGAAAGCGACGCCGAGGCGGCGACGGAAGGAACGGTCGAGACGGCCGATTCCGATGCCCCAGCGACCGAAGTCGAGCCGTCGACGGAGATCGACGAGGACGGCCCGGTCGTCCGACGGCCGCTCCGGGGGCTCCGAAAGACGATCGCGGACAACATGGTCAAATCGAAACAGACCATCCCGCACGTCACGTCCGGGTTCAAAGCTGACGCCGAGGAACTCGTCGAACTCAAAGAGCGACTCGATGAATCGACCGACGCCCCGGTGACGTACACGACGCTTCTGATGAAAGCCGTCGTGCCGGCGCTGAAAGAGTTCCCCATCCTTAACGCCAGCATCGACGATGAGGCCGACGAGATCGTCGAGAAACACTACTACAACCTCGGTATCGCGACGCACACCGAAGACGGGCTGATGGTTCCCGTGATCGACGACGTCGACCGGAAATCCATCGCCGAACTGGGGACCGAGTTGGCCGACGTCGTCGAACGGACTCGCGAACGCTCCGTCGACGTCGACGAACTCCAGGGTGGCACGTTCACGATCACGAACACGGGCGGCTTCAGCGAACACGGCACGTTCGGGACACCGATCATCCGCCACCCGGAGGTCGCAATCTTGGGCGTCGGACGGATTCAAAACGAGGCCGTCGCGGTGAACGACACCGACACCGAGGTCAGGAAAACGGTCTCGCTTTCGCTCTCGTACGACCACCGCCTCGTCGACGGCGTGACGGCGACGCAGTTCATGGAGTACGTCATCGAAGGAATCGAGGATACCGACGTTCTGCTCTCGCGACTGTAACGAGTCAAAAGGGCCGAAACCGACTTTTAGAAGTGAGCGAACTTATCGCGCCGGTACAGGTCTAACTCGCTAACGGTGTTCGGCACCTCGCGGGTGGCCGCGAAGACGATCGCGTCGGCGATATCGCTCGGATCGCTCGCTTCCTCGGGGCTCAGCCGCTCTTTCATCGGCTCGCCGTCCTGGTGGCCGAACTCGGTTCTGACTTCCGTCGGGTTGACGACTGAGACGGCGATACCGTCCTCGCCGACCTGCGCTTCGAGGCTGTGAGCGAAGCTTCTGGCCCACGATTTGCTCGCAGCGTAGACGGGGTTGAACGGCCGCGGATACTGCCCTGCGAAGCTACCGACGATG
>CAYQWI010000345.1:0-2668 GCA_964421165.1 uncultured Natronomonas sp. | reverse complement strand
GCGGCGTCGATTCCCGTCATGAACGTCTCCGCGCGCTCCGCGTTCTCGGTGACGAGCGATTCGGTGTGTTTCGAGCCGTGGGCGTTGATGTGTTCGACCGCCTCGTAGACGTCCTCGACGAGTTTGATCGAGAGTTCGAGGTCGCCGTACTCGGTCTCCCAGTCGTCCTCGGTCGCCGGATCGACGTCGACGACGTCGCGGGTCGCGGCGTCGCCTCTGAGCTCGACGCCGGCGGCCTCGTACCGCTCGACGAGTCCGGGCAGAAAGTCCGGGGCGACCGACTCGTTCACCAACAGCGTCTCGACGGCGTTACAGACGGCCGGATACTGGACCTTGGCGTCGAAGGCGATGTCCTCGGCCATTCGGAGGTCGGCCTCGCTGTCGACGTAGACGTGACAGAGACCTTCGGTGTGGCCCAGAACGGGGATCTGGGTGTTGTCCTGAATGTAGGAGACGAACTCCGAGGAGCCCCGCGGCATGATGAGATCGACTTTGTCGTCCAGCTCCAGCAGCCGATCGACCTCCTCGTGGGCCTCGATCAACTGCGCCCAGCCGTCGGGCAGATCGGCGGTCGCTTCGCGGATGATTTCATACAGCGTGCGGTTTGATTCGCTGGCCTCGCTGCCGCCCTTGAGGATGACCGAATTGCCGGATTTCAACGCGAGGGCGGCGATCTGAACCAGGGCGTCCGGACGGGATTCGAACACCGTCGCGACGACGCCGATCGGGACGGCGACCCGGTACAGTTCGAGGTCCTCGTCGAGTTCGCGCGCCTCCAGCGTCGCGCCGAGCGGGTCGTCCTGCTCGGCGACGGATTCGACCATCCCGGCGATGCTTTCGAGCTTGGCGTCGTCGAGTTTCAGCCGATCGACGAGCGCCTGGGTGTACTCGCCGCGTTCGAGCATCGCCTCGGCCGCCTCGACGTCCTCTGCGTTGGCCGCCATGATCTCCGCGTCGTGTTCGCGGATGGCGTCGGCGATCGAGTAAAGCGCCTCGTTTCGCGTCGTCTCGTCGACGTTCGCAAGCGTTAACGCCGCGCGCTGTGCCTCCGTGACCTGTCCGTCGGTGTCGTACTCACTCATCGGTATCTCCGTTTATCGGGACGAATATAGTCCCGGCTGACTTTTCGGTGGCGATTCGTTCCAGCACGTCCGGGTCGGCCGAGCCGGCGATGATCGCGGGGATCCCGTACTCGCTGACATCGCGGGCACCCTCGACTTTCGTCTGGATACCGCCGAAGCTGGCGGTCGTACTGCCGTCGACGATCCGCTGGATGCTGTCGTAGTTCGAGCCGACGGCTTCGATCAACTCGGCGTCGGGGTTCTCCTTCGGGTTGCCGGTGTAGACGCCGTCGACGTCCGTTAGCGTTACGAGCAGATCGGCGTCGATACCGATCGCGACGGACGCGGACAGCATGTCGTTATCGCCGATCTGTAGCTCCTCCGTCGCCACCGCGTCGTTCTCGTTGATGATCGGGACGACACCCCACTGCAAGAGCGTTTCGACGGTGTTTCGGAAGTTGGTGAAGCGCTCCGGCGTGTCGAGATCCTTGCCGGTCAGGAGGATCTGTGCGACCTTTTGATCGTATCGGTCGAAGCTCTGCGTGTAGTGTCGCATCAGGTGGCTCTGTCCGATCGTCGAGAGCGCCTGACTCTCCTCGATCACTTCGGTATCCCGCTCGAGTCGACCAAGGCCAGCTCCGACCGCACCGGAGGAGATCAACACGACGTCTTTGTCGCGTTTCCGCAGATCCATGATGTCCGCGACCAGCTTGTCGAGTTTCACGCGATCGAGCCGCGAGTTCTCGTCGGTCAACGAGTTGGTCCCTGCTTTGGCGACGACGCGATCGGCCGACGCCGCCAGCGCTCTCGCCCGCTCGACGGTTTCGGGATCGACGGTCTCGATGTCGACCGTCTCACTCATCGTCGAACGCCTCGGCCAGCTCCCGCGATCGGTTCTCGGCCGCCGCGACGGCGTCGACGACCGCCTCGTCGGCGTCGCTGTCCCACAGCACCTCCATCCCCTCGATGGTGGTTCCGTTCGGCGAGCAGACCGCGTCGATGAGTTCGTCGACGCTCCTGTCGTCCCGAAGGACGGTTTCGGCGGCACCCTTGAACGTCTGTGCGGCCAGCGTCTCCGCCTTCTCGGGGTCGAGGCCGCCCTCGACACCGCCTTTCTTCATCGCATCGATGAGATAGAACGCGAAGGCCGGCCCGCTGCCGTTGACCGCGGTCGAGATGTCCATCAGTTCCTCGTCGATCTCGACGAACTCGCCGACGTCGGCGAGGAGCTTTCGCACCTCGTCGGTGAGTCCTTCCTCTGTCGCCGCGGCAGCCATATTACCGGTTTCGGCCGCGAGATTCGGCATAATTCGGACGACCGAGGCGTCGGTTCGCTCGGCGACGAACTCGCGGGGGACGCCCGCTGCAAGGGTGACGAGCGTCTGGGATTCGGAGAGATCGAGCTCGTCGAGAATCGTTCCGACGAGATCCGGTTTGACCGCGAGGATAACGATGTCCGCGCTCTTCGCGGCGTCGATGTCGGCGGTCGTTTCGGATGCAGCCGATTCGACAGCGCTGCGGGCGTCGGGGTCGAGATCGATCCCGGTCAGGTGATATGAGCCGGTTCGGGCGAGCCCCCGTAAAAAGGCACCGCCCATATTTCCGCA
>CAYQWI010000344.1:0-2671 GCA_964421165.1 uncultured Natronomonas sp. | reverse complement strand
GAATCGAAGCGAAAGGACCAGCCGGACAAAAAGCACGGGAACATTCCGCTGTAACCATGCGACTCGACATTCCCGACGACGCCGACGCGGACGAGGCGGCGGCGATCACTGCCGTCGTCCGGACGCTCCTCGCCGAGACGGAGGTCGCGGACGACGGCGACTCCGCGTCCCCCGATAGCTGGCGTTTGGCCGGTCGGATCGAGGCGCTCCAGAACCGCCGCGTTCGGGTGCCACGCGATGCGCCGAAAGACGAGTGGACGGCAGTCGCCCGCGCGGAGCGCTTCTGAGGGCGTGGAGTCGATCGATAGAATAACGTACTCGCCGTAACACCGATTCGACAACATGTTCGATAAGGTGCTCGTGGCAAACCGCGGCGAGATCGCGGTGCGCGTGATGCGCGCCTGCGCAGATCTCGGTGTCGACACCGTTGCGATTTACAGCGACGCAGACAAACACGGCGGACACGTCCGATACGCCGACGAGGCGTACAACGTCGGTCCCCCGCGAGCGGCAGAATCGTACCTGGATCACGACGCGGTTATCGAGGCCGCCGAAAAGGCGGACGCGGACGCGATCCATCCCGGATACGGATTCCTCGCGGAGAACGCCGAGTTCGCCGCCGCGGTCGAATCGACGGACGGCGTAACGTGGGTCGGCCCGTCCTCCGAGTCGATGGAGCAGGCCGGCGAGAAGACGAAGGCCCGGAAAGTGATGCAGGCCGCCGACGTCCCGATCGTTCCGGGGACGACTGACCCCGTCGAAACCGCCGAAGAAGTTCACGCGTTCGGCGAGGAACACGGCTATCCGATCGCGATCAAAGCCGAGGGCGGCGGCGGCGGCCGCGGGATGAAGATCGTCCGCGATTCCGACGAAGCCGAGAGCCAACTCGACGCGGCGAAACGCGAGGGGGAGGCGTACTTCGACAACGATTCGGTCTATCTCGAACGGTATCTCGAAAATCCCCGTCACATCGAAGTTCAGATCCTCGCCGACGAGCACGGGAACGTTCGACACCTCGGCGAGCGGGACTGCTCGCTCCAGCGCCGCCACCAGAAAGTGATCGAGGAGGGGCCATCGCCGGCGCTGTCGGACGAACTGCGGGAGAAGATCGGCGATGCCGCCCGCCGCGGTGCCGATGCGGCGGACTACTACAACGCCGGAACCTTCGAGTTCCTCGTGGAGGAAGAGGACCGGGACGACGACGAACTGCTCGGCCCGGACGCGAACTTCTACTTCCTCGAAGTCAACACGCGGATCCAGGTCGAACACTGTGTCACCGAGGAGCTGACGGGGATCGATATCGTCAAGTGGCAACTCAAAGTCGCCGCGGGTGAGGAGATCGACTTCGCTCAGGACGACGTCGAACTCGAGGGACACGCGATCGAGTATCGGATCAACGCCGAGAACGCGGCCGAGGAGTTCGCGCCCGCGACTGGCGGAAAGCTCACCACGTACGATCCGCCGGGCGGGATCGGTGTCCGCGTCGACGACGCGCTCCGGCAGGGCGACGATCTCGTGACCGACTACGATTCGATGATCGCGAAACTGATCGTCCACGGCGAGGATCGAGAGGAGTGTTTCGCGCGCTCCGATCGCGCGCTCGCGGAGTACGATATCGAAGGCATTCCGACGATCATTCCGTTCCACCGACTGATGCTCACCGACGAGGCGTTCTCGGCCGGCACCCATACGACGAAATACCTCGACGAACAGCTCGATCCCGAGCGGATCGACGAGGCGCAAGCAACGTGGGGCGGGGAGATTACGACGACGGAATCGGACGACGAGGACGTCGTCGAACGGGAGTTCACCGTCGAAGTCAACGGGAAGCGCTTCGAGGTGAACTTGGAAGAGCGCGGCGAATTTGCCGCGGAAGCAGCCTCGGCGTCTAAATCGGACTCGCCGCAGCGGCCAAGCCGCGGAAGTGGCGGGGATGACGACTCCGAGACGGTGTCGGCGGACGGGGAGGTCATTCGCGCGGAGATGCAGGGAACGATACTCGGCGTGAACGTCGAGGAGGGTGATACCGTCAGCGCCGGTGACGTTATCTGCGTGCTCGAAGCGATGAAGATGGAGAACGACGTGGTCGCGGAAACCGGCGGAACGGTGGCCGAAGTCGCCGTCTCAGAAGGTGATTCGGTCGATCAGGGCGACCCGCTCGTCGTGCTCGAATAACGGCGCGTTGATCTTCGAACGACAGCCACGCCGCTTCGGTTCGAAATTCGAACTCGAATTACGAATTCCGTATCATTTCGCCGGGCTTATTACGATGTACGAACTTCGATCGAGTAATGCCAGACGAGGATCGCACTATTTTGCTCATCGGCAGCGGACCGATCCAGATTGGACAGGCGGCTGAATTCGATTACTCCGGCGCGCAGGCGTGCCGAGCGCTCCGAGAGGAGGGTGCCCGAGTCGTCCTCGTCAACTCGAACCCCGCGACGATCATGACCGACCCCGAGATGGCCGACAAGGTCTACGTCGAGCCCATCACGACGGAGGCGATCGCCGAGGTCATCCGAAAGGAAGAGCCGGACGGCGTCATCGCCGGACTCGGCGGCCAGACCGGGCTGAACGTCACCGCCGAACTCGCCGAGGAAGGCGTCTTAGAGGAGCACGACGTCGAGATCATGGGAACGCCGCTGGATACGATCTACGCGACGGAAGACCG
>CAYQWI010000343.1:0-2687 GCA_964421165.1 uncultured Natronomonas sp. | reverse complement strand
CTCGAAGAGAGCCGCGAACCGCTCGAATCGCGGCTCGACGACGTTCGAGACCACGACGGAGCGCACTGGTCGCTTTAAATAGTCTGAGACAGAACTCACAGCACGTTCCACTCTGTCGGAGTCCACACCATGACTGAGACCTACGTCGGTTCGATCGATCAGGGGACGACCGGGACTCGCTTTCTGGTCTTCGACCGCAGCGGCAGTATCGTCGCCGACGCCTACGCGCGACACGAACAGTTCTATCCGGAACCCGGCTGGGTCGAACACGACCCCGTCGAGATCTGGGAGAACACGAAAACTGTTCTCACTCGGGCGCTGGATGAGGCAGCGATCAGCGCAGACCGGCTGGAGGCGCTCGGTATCGCGAACCAACGCGAGACGACGGTCGTCTGGGACGCGGAAACCGGTAACCCGGTGTACAACGCGATCGTCTGGCAAGACCGCCGAACGACGGAGCGCATCGAGAAGCTCCACGAAGAGGGCGAAATCGAATTGATCAGAGAAAAAACGGGACTCGAACCCGACGCGTACTTTTCGGCCAGCAAGGTCGAGTGGATCCTCGAGAACGCCGATCCGATCAAACTCCAGCGATCCCGACCGAAAGACGTCCGGGACCGCGCAGAGGCGGGCGAGTTACTGATGGGAACGATCGATTCGTGGCTGATCTACAAGCTGACCGGCGCCCACTCGACGGACGTCACGAACGCGTCCCGAACGATGTTGTACAACATTCACGACCTCGCGTGGGACGACGCGCTTTTGGATGAGTTCGACGTTCCCGCGACGATGCTACCACAGGTCCGCCCATCGAGCGACGACACCCGCTACGGAAGCACCGATCCGGACGGGTTTTTGAACGCGGAGATTCCGGTCACGGCCGCTCTGGGCGACCAACAGGCAGCGCTGTTCGGACAGACCTGCTTCGGGAAGGGGGAGACGAAAAACACCTACGGCACTGGATCGTTCTATCTGATGAACACGGGCGAAGACGCCGTGGACTCCGAGCACGGGCTGTTGACGACTATCGGGTTCCAGCTGTCCGGAGAGCCGGTCCAGTACGCGCTCGAAGGATCGATCTTCGCCACCGGAGCGGCTATCGAATGGCTCGAAGACGTCAGCTTGATCGAGGATCCATCGGAGACCGAATCGTTGGCCCGGTCGGTCGATTCCACCGACGGCGTCTACATGGTCCCGGCGTTCACCGGCCTCGGCGCGCCCCACTGGGACGGCCGTGCGCGCGGGACGCTCGTCGGAATGACTCGCGGCACGCGACGTGAACACATCGTTCGCGCGACGCTCGAGTCGATCGCCTACCAGACGCGAGACATCGCCGAAGCCATGGAAGCCGATTCGGGGATCGAGACGGCGACGCTTCGAGTCGACGGCGGGGCGGTCAAGAACAACTTTCTCTGTCAGCTGCAGGCGGACAGCATCCAGACGGAGATCGTGCGACCGGTCGTCGATGAGACGACCGCGCTCGGAGCCGCGTACGCGGCCGGATTGGCCGTCGGATACTGGAACGATCTCGACGAGCTGCGAGCGAACTGGCAGATAGACCGGACGTTCGCTCCCGAGATCGATCAGCGGACTGCGGATCGGCGGTACAGTCGATGGAGTGATGCGGTCGAACGCTCGCGCGATTGGGCGCGAGAGGAGTGAGTGATGGCGCGCGAAACGAGGACACTGGTGATTGGTGGGGGCGCGACCGGCGTCGGGGTGGCGCGCGACTTAGCGATGCGCGGCGTCGACGTCACGCTCGTCGAATCCGGTGGCCTCTCGAGCGGTACCTCGGGCCGTTCACACGGTGTCCTACACAGCGGTGCGCGATACGCCGAGTCGGATCCGCGCGGAGCGGAGGAGTGTCTGGAGGAAAATCGTGTCCTTCGATCGACCGCCGGCGAGTGCGTTCGCGACACCGGCGGGTTGTTCGTGCAGTTGGCCGAAGACGATCCGGAATACTTCGATCGGAAACGTGAGGCCTGTGAATCGGTCGGTATCGACATCGACGTTCTGGACGGGGACGCCGTCCGGGAATCGATTCCCGACCTTTCGATAGACGTCGAGCGGGCGATGAGCGTCCCCGACGCGGTCGTGTATCCGTCCCGACTCGTCGCGGCGAACGCCGCAGACGCCGAGATATACGGGGGGACGATCCACCTGCACACGCCGCTGGAAGAGCTAACGGTACGGAACGGACGGATCGTAGCGGCCCGTCTCGGGGGGAACGGCCCAGATCGGATCGAGCCTGAGTACGTCGTCAACGCGACGGGCGCGTGGGCCGGAATCGTCGCGTCGATGGCGGGTGTAGACCTCGAGATGGCGCCGACGCGCGGCGCGATGGTTGCGGTGCGATACGACGGATTACAGCCGGTGTTGAATCGCTGCCGCGAACCGGACGACGGCGATATTATCGTCCCACACGCGAACGAGGTGGTGCTCGGCACGACGAGCGTTCCGACGCCGGATCCAGACGACTACGAGCGGGCCGACTGGGAGGTCGAAACCTGCATCGAGGAGTGTGCGGCGATGCTTCCGCCGGTAGCCAACGCCGAAATCGACCGAGCGTGGTGGGGCATTCGGCCGCTCTATGCTCCGTCCGAAGATGAAACCGATCGGCGAGGTATCTCACGGGGGTTCGTTCGGATCGATCACGCCACCGACGATGTCGACAATCTCGGCAGTAT
>CAYQWI010000342.1:0-2703 GCA_964421165.1 uncultured Natronomonas sp. | reverse complement strand
GCCGAAGAGCTCGAGGCGGTCCTCGAGAACGCCTGGTAAGCAGTACAATATAAAAGACGCTCCCTTTGATCGGTCCTTGGCGATAAAGCCGCGATTCAGCAGGTGGGTAAATCGCCGAAAAACGTGCGTTTCCAGCTATGCCGTCCCGATGACCGGTTCCGTTCCGTCTCGGTACTGAAGCAACGCTCGCTCCTTCGACTTCGCTTCGAGCATCACGTCCGCGCCATCGAGAAGCCAGTCGGGAACCGACGAGACGTACTCGGCGTGCGCCTGTGGACGCGAGTCCTGCCCGTACAGCCGTGCGGGCTCCGAGTAGTGTGCAATCGGTCGCACGTCACCCCACGTCCCTGCAGCCAGTTCGAAGGCCTCTCTATACGTGAGTCCTCGACTCGTGAACTGATGGTGATGGTAATCGAAGACGACGGGCACTCCGAGTGGCTCTGCGACCGCCTCGACCAGCTCGGGAACGCTCCAGAGTCCTTCTTTATCGTCGTTCTCGACGGTGAGACGCTTGCGGACTGCGGGCGAGAGGCGGTCCACGGCGTTCCTGAAGCGATCGGCTGTCGCCTCCTTGTCGTTGTAATGGGCCCCGATGTGAATGTTGATACCGTAATACGGCGTTCGAGGGAGGTCGATCAAGTCGAGCCACGAGCCGTGGACTTCGAGGTCGCCAATCGAGTTCTCGACGGTTTCGGCCGACTCACTGGCGAGCTTGCACCAGTGGCCCGGGTGAAACGTAAACCGCACGTCGCTGTCCCGAATCAGCTGGCCACAGTCCGCTGCGATTCGAGCGATCTCTTCGTAGTCCGGGAGGTCGGTCAGTTCGAACTGGGAGTTCCACGGGACCAAATCGGACGTACAGCGATAGAAATAGATGTCGTGATCGACGTTCCAGCGCAAGATCTCATACAGGTCGGAGAAATTCTGCAACGCGAGTTCGGATGCGTACTCTACGCCCCGGGACTCCCAGGTCTTCCGTCGCATTCCGCGATTACATCGTAGCGGTGGATCGCGTTCTCGCAACGTGAGATTCATACAAGCGTAGCCCAGCATCACGTAGTTAATAATCCGTGTTCTATGCGCATAACTGCATGGACTACGGAAACTGTTTGTTCCCTAAACTGGGAACTCCCAGAACAGCGTAGCCACACCAAAGAAAAGAAACAGTGTTATGACTAATACGAGGATCAGATACACCTTTCTTATATTAGTCGGAGCGTTTTGCGTTTCCCGTGAACGAGGTGAGGATCGAGCCATCGCCCGTTTCGTTTGTTTTGCCGGTCGGAGTTCGGGGACCTCGTCGTAGACCTGCTTTCTGATCTGTTTCGTTCCTAATCCGTGCTCGTTTCTGAGTGTCTCTACCGCTTTTCGAATCGACTTGAGTTCTTCGTCGACCCGTTCTCTTTGCATCTGCTCGTGCTCACGTATCCAGTCCTCATTCACTTCATCGTCCGGTTGTATCCCTGACGTCGGTCCCGTTCGTACTACCAGATCCCAGTCGGACGCGAGCTCTTGCTTTCCCGAGTATGTGGCGGATTTGCCGGTCATCTGGCCGATGTGGGTGACTATTTCAATCGCTACACGTGGAGTCGGAACATCTATCGAAAAACGTCGATCCTTCTCGAGTAAGCGTTTCAGGGTATCGATATCTTCGCTCGAGATATCCACACTGTGTAAACCTCTGCCCTTCAGCATGTCGTCGGTCGGGTCTTCAATCTCTTCAGCCCACTCGCCATCTCTTTGTTGTTTTATACTGTCGACTACCTCCCGAAAGGGCTGCGTCTTGCTCGTAAACGTCGAGTCATTCATCGGATATCTCACATAGTATATCTCCCGCTGTGATGAATTCGTTTCGCGGGCTCGGAATCGGAGATAGTAGACAGGCCCATCACCGTTGTTACGCACGGCGAAAGCGATGTCATCATTGTGAAATGTATCAACCTCCGGGCGCCGATTCCCGATCTGTGTCTCTGGAAACACTACCTCCCCTTCACCGTCGTAGATTTCGAATTCACACATCGGGTTTAGGACTTTCTTTCATGCGGTGTCCGATCAGGTTTGATGAGCAGTACATTTCCGATATTATCCTGAATGGGTATTCGTTTTCCGCTCTTTGCTCTTTTTACGCCGTTGTCAAGTTGTGGTAGTGTTCAGAGAAGCTGATTCCATGCGAAGCCTGGCGATCTCTCCGTAGCTCTATCGTAATCGTCCCGTCCATACCTGAACCACTGTCTGACGAAGTGTTCGGACGGAATACTCAAAAGGTTCCGGCAGAATGACATATAACATGGGCAAACCCCGGAAATACAGCCACGAACCGGTCTTTGTTTTTGAGATCGGTGAGGAGTTTCTCTTTAGGCACTACTTCCAGGGGCGGGATGTCTTTAAACGAATGCAGCGGTACTACAATCAGCGAAAGTACCGTTTCGAAGTTCCACCAGATCAATTCGATGAGGTCAAATCGTTTCTCGATGATTACGGATACACGTTAGTAATCGTCGAAGAGACCGATACCTTCGTCGTCGTCGTAAAAAAATATACCACCTATCCAGGCAGTATTTTTAAAAACTCCGTCATACAGCGTAGTCAGGGCAACTATAATTGCTTTTTAATGAAAGACAAATCGGCAGTCGAGCAGGCGACGCATAACAACGGCTATCGTTTGACCGATACGTCGCTCGATAATCCGTTCTAACTGTTTGC
>CAYQWI010000341.1:0-2710 GCA_964421165.1 uncultured Natronomonas sp. | reverse complement strand
CGTAGACGATGCCCGCGAGGAGGCGTTGGATCGTACCCACGGCCGGGAGGGCGAACACCGCCGCGAGGACTTGGAAGTGGGCGTTCACGTCCGACGTGCTGGCACCGTCCGCGGCGAACACGAGCTCATGCTGGCCGGGAACGACGAAATCGTGACGATCACCCATCGGGCGGAATCGAGACGCGTCTTCGCGGCCGGTGCCGTCGACGCCGCCGAATGGCTCATCGACCGCGACCCGGGTCGGTACGAGTTCGGCGATGTGATATAGCTGTTCCGCCCGTATAGATCCGTTACACCTCGGATACGTCCGGTATGGTATTCATAACTACGCCCATCGCTTGGCAACAGAGAGTATGGACGTAACGGAAATCATCGCGTATCCGACGAAGCGTGACGACTGGATAAAAACACTTCTCATCGGCGGTGTGCTCGTGTTCTTCAGCTTTCTTCTCGTTCCGATTCTCGTGGTGTACGGCTACGTCGTACGGACGATCAGACGAACGTTATCCGGCGAGCCGGAGCCCCCGATCTTCGATGCGTGGGGCGAGCTGCTCGTCGACGGGTTGCAAGCGTGGGTCATCAGTCTCGTCTACCTCCTGATCCCGCTGGTGGTCGCCGGTGTGACTGTCGGCGGCTCGATCGTCGCCATCGCGACCGGGACGGAAGCCGGTGCGGCCGCCGGTGTCGGTGGACTGATGCTCGGCCTCGGGCTCACGTCGATTCTGCTCCTCGTCTTCGGCTATCTCAGCGTCGCCGCGATCGTCAACTTCGCCAATGAGGAACGGTTCGGCGCGGCGTTCGACTTCGACCGCATCAAAACTGTCGCCCTCGACCGCGAGTACGCCATCGCGTGGCTCGTCTCGGTGGTCATTCTTCTCGTCGCGGGGCTCGTCACGGCGATTCCGCTGATAGGATGGCTCCTGTCGCCGTTCGTCGGCTTCTACGCCGCCGTCGTCGCAGCCAACCTGTGGGCCGGCGGATTCGACCGCGCGCTGGGCTCGGCGACGGTTCGCGGACGGACGAAGAGCGAGGACACGGCTTTCTAGAGGTCGTCGACCTCGTACGCGAGCCCCGCGTCCCGCAGGGCGTCGGTGACGCGCCCCGCGAGATCCGTCGTCGCGACGATAACGACATCGAGCCCGCGGCTCGCCGCGTCCGCCGCGACTTCCCCCGCGGCGAACGTCACGTCGGGCTCGATATCCACTTCTCGAAGCGCCGCGACCGCTTCGACGCCGGCGGCGGCGATCAGCTCCGCGTCCGCTGCGGCGTCGGCGAGCGCCTCCGAGTTCCCCGGTTCCTCGGAGCGTATCGGTGCGACCTGAAAGACGGTTACGTCACCGGGTTCGAGATCGATTATTCCGGCGAATCCCGTGACGCCGACGACCGATCCCGTCTCGGCGTCGGTGGTCGCAACGCCGGTCGCAGGACCGCGCTCGCCGGGCGAGGCGTGAAGCAATCCGTCCCGGATCGACAGCGAGACCGTCTCACCCGCTTCGATCGCGGCCGTCGCGAAGGCGGCGTCCTCCTGCATACTGCCGAGCACGTCGTCGGTGACGTGATCCGCGAAGCGACGCACGTCGGACGCCTGTCGGAAGAGCCAGTCGACGCCCCGTTTCGTCACCCGGTACCGGGAGCGAGCTTCCTTCTCGACGAACCCTTCGTCGACGAGCTCTCGGATGTACTCCGAGACGGCTTGGCTCGTCACGCCGACGGCGTCGGCGATCTCGCCCTGATTGACCGCCGGCTGCCGCTCGGCGATTTCGACGAGCACGCGAAACTTCGTCGCGGCTCGCTTGTTATCGAGAACGTCGACCATACCGATCTCTGGGCACGATTCGTTATAAACTCTCCCGACTCCGATCCGAAGATCCGGTAGCGATTTGCCCGTCGGGACGAACGCGTCGGTATGGAGTTTCGCGTTCGGGACCGGGCCGTCTATCTCCCGACGGCCGAGACGCTCGTTTGCGCCGATTTCCACGTCGGGCGGGACGCCGCTTCCGAGGTCGAAGTCCCGCTCGGAGAGCACGACGATCTCGCCGAGCGGTTCGAGTCGCTCCTTGAACACTACGAGCCGAGAGAGGTCGTCATCGCCGGTGACCTACTCCACTCGTTCGACCGAGTGCCGAGCGACGTAACCCGAACCCTCCGAACCATCCGGGGGATCGCCGCAGATTACAATGCCGATATCGTCGTCACACGGGGGAATCACGACACCATGATCGACGAGCTCTGGGACGGCCGAGTCGTCCCGGAGTACCGGCTCGACGGGGGGTCGACCGTCGTCACCCACGGTCACGTCCCGCCCGAAACCGACGCCGAGTGGTACGTCATCGGCCACGATCACCCGACGATCGAGATCGAAGGTGTCAGACGCCCGTGTTATCTGTACGGGCCCGACCAGTACGACGGTGCCGGCGTGTTGATGCTTCCGACGTTCAGCCGACTGCCGGCCGGCGTCGCAATCAACGAGATGACTGCGGGAGAGTTCCTCTCGCCGCTCGTCACGGACGTCGGCTCGATGAAGCCGATCGTCTACGATACCGCGGCCGAGGAGACGCGTGAGTTCCCGCCGCTCCGCGAACTCCGCCGGTTTCTATGACATCCTCCGCGCCCTAAACGGAGAGGGAGTGAAGCTCCCTCAAGCAGTCGGGCGACGCCCGACGACGGCGCGGTTTCCTCCGTGGGAGTCTCAGCCGGTCTACGACTCGCC
>CAYQWI010000340.1:0-2712 GCA_964421165.1 uncultured Natronomonas sp. | reverse complement strand
CCTACGTCATCCAGAAGTTCAGCGAGATGTATCTCATCGGCCGTGAGATGGGCGGTGAGCCGAAACTGCTCGGCGAACTGATAAGCGAGAACATGAACCAACTCGCACAGCTTCGTGAGCGTCGTCGGCAGGTGACCGTCACGCTCATCGGGTTGCTGTACGGGATCAGCGCCGCCTCGGCCTTCGCCTTTTTTACGGGCCTCGAGATCGCGGTGATCATGTCCGGGTTCGACATCGACGTCGGGGGCGGGGGGATGGAGTTCGGACAGCTCCTCCACACCGAGATGTACAACGTTCCGCTGCTTCGATACCTTCTAATTTTGGTTTTGCTTTTCAACGCGGTGATGTCTTCGCTGACGATCCGGACCGCCGACGGCGGCCATTACGGTAACGCGTTGCTCCATTTCGTCGCGTTGATCTGGGTTGGCTGTCTGACCGCCGTCGCGACCGAGACGCTGATAAGCACACTCCTCGATGTCGAACTATGACGGGGGAAAAGGCCGTCGCTGACTTCGTCGGGCGGTACGCGAAAAACCCCGAAAGCGGGACGAACCGGGAGCCCGAAAGCGCCCGTATCGTGATGAGCCGCAAACGACTGGTCGTCGCGGGCGACGAGGAGCGACTCACTATCCCGCTCTCGAAGGTCGTCGATCTCGTCGTCGGGAACGTTCCGCCGGATCTCCGCGATCTCTTCGATAGCACGGTGACGTTCGGTTACAGAAACGACGACGACAGCATCGAGACGGTGCTGATCGAGGGGAAAAGCGAGACGATCTCGAAGTTCGAAACCGTCGCGTTCAAATGTCTGCTCAACGGGACGAAAGCGAAGATCAAACACCCGGCGCGGGTCGGCGGACGGGTGACCGACGAACCGATACGCAACGCGAAACTCCGGATCGGCCCCGAACGGGTCACGTTTCGGACGAGCGAGGGATCGTTTCGAATCGACATCACCACCGTCGTCGGATTCGAACGAACCGAGCGGGCCCCGGACGGAACCTCCCGGCCGACGCTGCTCGTCAAACACGCCGACGACGGACAGGTCTCAACCTCGCTCGTCGCGCCGCTTTCGAGTAGGCGATTGAACATTCTCGGCCGGTTCCTCCGAGTCAAATACGGCGAGCTACTCGAAGAGGCCGGAAAGATCGATCTCGACGAATCACAGAAACGGCTGTTGGTCACGATCTACGCGACCGGCGGCGACATCGACTTCGGGAGCGTCCTCAACGGTGACGCCGCGCGGGCGACGAACGTCCTCAACGCGCTCAACAGTAAGGGACTCATCTCGGAAGCGGACGACGGGATCTCGCTTACCTCCGTCGGACAGATCATCGTGAGCCAGCGACTCGAGGACGTCAACGTCTGAACTGCGGTAGCCACTGGAACTACAGACCAACGGCAGTTCGGGGCTTCGGATTGATCGCTCCGGGTTACTACTGTCCATCTACGGCAAAGCGATTCGTCCGCGCCCGTCCGAGGGAACACCGACTGGCGGAGCTCCGCAAACGGCTCGATAGTATGCCTACTCCTCAAGGTACTGGAGTAACTGTCCAACGTAGGGACTGTTCTCCCAGCTTCGATGCGGGCTAATCATCGTAATCAACGCTTTCGCTTCCTCGTGTGTCATGTGACCGTTCCGAGCGTAGTCACAGATGAGCCGCGGTGTCGGCACGATACGAGGTCCTTGGAGAACCGCATGGATAAGCGGGAAGTTCGTCCCACCGAACTCATCGGTGAGAAACCCATCGGCAGAGAGGGCGTTCGCGAGGACGATGCCGTCGGTTTCGCCGTCGTCGAGGCCGAACGTTGGCCGCGAATCCGGCGTGGCGTCATACTCGTACGGATCCTCGACCGTATAGTGGGTGCGAGCTGCGAGGACATTGCTCGCGGCGGCAGCGTGGATGTCCTGATACTGTGTGATCTCGCGGAGTTCCGTCAGAAATTCCGGTGGCACGAACACATCACAGGAGGTAAGGAGATACTGGAGTGGATCGGGATTCGTCTCGGTATCGAAGGCTGCGTCGGCACGGGGGACGGCGAGACTGATGAGCGAACTGGTGTCGGCGACAGCTGTTCGCAGTCGGTAACTGCTCATCGCTCGTCATCCGCGTCGACTGTCGCCGTCTCGCCATCGTAGATATCGATATCTTCGGGTGCCGCGAGATCGAGTGGTTCGTCTTCGAGGTCTCCTTTGAGCAAGCGGAGACGCTGGGCGCTCTCAGCACCGACCAGTTGCTTGACGGTCTCGAAGTCGAGTTGGTCGTCGTAGTATTTTGTTGCGACGAGTTCCTGAAACGTCTCGCTGTCGGCAGTATCTTCGATGTATTCACGGATCGCCTCGACGAGCAGATCCGTCCGATCTTTGTCGAAGAGATCAGCGATCGCGTCGAGACGGTCAACGAGGTACTCCGGGGACTGGAAGTGGACTCGCCGCGGGTCATCGCTTGCACTCATTATATGTGCATGTCTTGCACATAGGTCCATAACGGTTTCGCTGACTGCACACAGCTTGCACATTGAGCTACTCAATCGGACTCACATTACTCTACAGATGACGCCACCAAATTAGACAGAAATGGTATATAACGAGGGAGGTTAGAAACCAATAGCGGGGAAGCCACTAACTGAATGTCGTTGTAGGATTTAAAGGAAATGTTATAAGCCTAGGCCGGGATTTGAACCCGGGCTCTCGTCCTTACCAAGGACGCGCTT
>CAYQWI010000339.1:0-2721 GCA_964421165.1 uncultured Natronomonas sp. | reverse complement strand
GTCGAAAGTCGACGTCGCTCACGAGGCGACCGTCGGGAAGATCGGCGACGAGGACGTCTTCTACCTCCAGTCCCGCGGGCTGGACGACGACGACGCAAAGCAGATGATCGTCGCCGGATTCATCGAGCCGATCACAGAAGAGCTGCCGATCGAGTACGCGGTCGAACTCAACCGCCTCATCGAACTCGAAATGGAGGGCTCGCTCGGATAACATGAGCACGCAGGTACACGCATCAATCGACGAAGCGACCGTTCGCCAGATATCCGACAAACTCGACGAGCCGGAGTGGCTTCTCGAGACGCGACTCGATGCGCTTTCCGCGCTCGAGGAGATCGACTTCCCGGACGTCATTCAGACGCCGGGGCGAACGTGGACGAACCTCGAAGCGCTCGATTACGAGAGTCTGGTCGATCCGCTTGAGGCTGCCGAAGAGAAAGATCAGATCGGGCCGGACAACATCGATGTACTGTCTTTCACCGACGCACTCGACGAGCACGGCGATCTGCTCGAAGAGCACTTCGGTAGCGTCGTCGATCCACAGACGAACTATCTGACTGCGCTCTCGACCGCGCTTTTCACGACCGGAACGGTCGTGTACGTCCCCGAAGGCGTCGACGCGGAGGACGTGACGATCCGGACGACGATGAACTCCCGATCGCTTTTCAACTACACGCTCGTCGTCACCGAGGAGTCTTCGTCGGTAACAGTGTTCGAGCGACAAGAGACGGGAGACAGCGTGGACGGGAACCGCTATTACAGCGGGATCACCGAAGTCGTCGCCGGCGAGAACAGCTACGTCCAGTTCGGTAACCTTCAGGACCTCGACGAGACGACGTACACCTACGCGCTCAAAGAGGCGGTCGTCGACACCTACGCGACGGCCAGCTGGATCGACTGTAACATCGGATCGCACCTGACGAAATCGTCCGTCGAGAGCCACCTCGATGGCGACTCTTCGGAGACGAAGATCGTGGGCGCGTTCTACGGACACGACGACCAACACTTCGATGTCGACGCCCGCGTCTGGCACAGAGGCGAGCACACGACGGCCGACCTCGTCACTCGCGGCGTCATCGACGACGAAGCGCGATCGGTCTATGAAGGCGTCCAAGATGTCGGCAGGGAGGCGTGGGATACGAGTTCCTATCAGCGCGAAAACACGCTTATGCTCTCCGACGAGAGCGAAGCCGACGCATCGCCGAAACTCATCATCAACAACCACGACACGGAAGCGTCTCACAGTGCGACTGTGGGACAGGTTTCCGCGGAGGATATGTTCTACATGACCTCCAGAGGACTCGGCGAACGTCTCGCGAAGAATATGCTCGTCGAGGGATTCTACGTCCCCGTCTTCGAGGAGATCGAAGTCGAGGAGCTTCGCGAAGATCTCAAGGGTCGGATTCAGGACCGCTTGCAGTCGCGAGACTGATACGGAGCACCGTAGCCAATTGAAGAATTCAGGGTTTATCTCTCGCGGTCGTGTCTCGATTACTCGTTGGAAGCCGATAGGCTCCGACGAGACTCCCTCCGGAACGCCCGATTGGCCGTTTGATCTCTTTGCTCCCGACGGGTACGCTTATAGCCGTGGCCTCCTGAATACCGCGTATGGATGGTTCGGAGGGGATTCGGCCGTGAGCCTCACACATCCCGTCGCGTCTGATCATCAACTCGCCCGTCTCCTCCAGATCGGAATGGTGTTGGAGGAGGTCGTCGAAGCGAGAGCGCACAAACACTACGAGACGCTCGGTGACGATGAACTCGATCCCGAAATAGTCGAGTTACTCGCCGATGCAGCGGAGGAATCCGCCGAACACCGCCGTCGCCTCGAGAGACTCGTCGACGAGCTCGACGCGGACCCCATCGCTTACGAGGAGATCGAAGCGCTCGTCGCCGCTCGGTACGAAACGGATACTGACTTCGACGGCGTACTCTACGATCAACTGTGTAACGAAGAGACGGCGTACAAGTTTTACGACGATCTGATAACGGCGATCGAAAACTCCGACATCGAATTCAGCGTCGATCGGGAGCGGTTACTCACCGTTCTTCGAGAAATCAGAGCCGAAGAGCGCGACGGCGTCGAAGAAGTGACAGAACTCATGGAGCGACGAGAATGAACACACAGGCACAGTATCTCAAAGCGATCTATCTCGTTCAAGAGGAGGCGGACGGTCCAGCTTCGACCGGCTCGATCGCCGACCACCTCGGTGTCAGCCCGGCGAGCGTAAACGAGATGATCGGCAAGCTCGAAGAGCGCGGACTCGTCGAACACGAAAAGTACAAGGGCGTGTCGCTGACCGACGTGGGGATCGAGCAGGCTCGCGACGCACTGCGGACGTACTGCATCATCGAACGGTTCCTCTGGGAAGTGTTGGAGGTCGAGGAGTTCCGAACCGAGGCCCGCCAACTGGAAAGCGTGATCGACGAGACGGTCGCCGAGCGGCTCGACACGATCATCGATCGACGGGACTGTTGTCCCGACTGTTTCGACGCGGAACGCGACGCCTGCGAGCTGTTGGAGATCGAAGTTAGCTCCGAAATCGCGGATTGATTCGGGCGGCGATCACGGCGGGAAAGAGTAAACCTATTGTGCGGGAGGGGCCTACGACAGAGTGAAGTCCCGTGGTGTAGTGGCCAATCATAGCGGCCTTTGGAGCCGTTGACGGCGGTTCGAATCCGCCCGGGACTATTTTACGACGAACGGACGTGAGGAGCCGATA
>CAYQWI010000338.1:0-2756 GCA_964421165.1 uncultured Natronomonas sp. | reverse complement strand
CGCCGGGATATACGACCATTTCGACGATCAGCTACGCCATCGTGTTGGTGTTCATGCTCGTCGGCGTGCTGTTGTTGCTTCGGGCGATGAACGTCCGGATGACAGATCGGTTCTATTACGCGCTGGTTCCGTACATGCTTCTCGGCGGTGCGCTCCGAGTCGTCGAAGACGTGAACGTGGCGTTCCTTCGAGCCGACGAAGGGATGTTGCTCTCGTATCCCGCCGCCGCGCTCATCATCAGTCCGTTTATTTACTTCGTCGTGTTCGCGTTCACGCTCGCGGCACTCGTCGTCGTTATCTACCTCGCGCGCCGCGACGTATTCGACGAGTACGAACCGGCGTTGGGTGCCGTTGGCGCCGTCGCACTGGCCGGTGTCGTCGGCTGGCTACTGTACGTTTCGGCCACCTCCGATCTCGTCGGGTTCTTCCCGTCCGTCGCGATCATCTCGCTCGGCGGGGCGGCGCTCATCGCGGCGGCCTTCTGGTGGGCGAGCCAGCGGTACGCGCCGTTTATAAACGAAGGCACCGGGAAGATCGGCGCACTCGTCGTGTGGGGGCACGCCGTCGACGGTGTCGCGAACGTGTTGAGCCTCGATTGGACCGACGCGCTCGGAATCGGCGTCACCTACACCTCGAAACACGTCGTCAACGAAGCAACGGTTCAAATTACGGGGGCTCTCCAACCCCAGTGGCTCTCGGAAGTCATCGGCACTGCTTGGCCGTTCCTCTTTATCAAGGTCGCCGCGGCGATCTTCGTCGTCTGGGTGTTCAACGACGAGATATTCGAGGAGAGTCCGCGATACGCCTACATCCTCCTCATCGCGATTCTCGCTGTCGGCCTCGGGCCCGGTACGCGTGACATGATCCGTGCGATGTTGGCGATCTGAGAGTTAGAGATCGGCTCTTGCTTTTGATGGAGGACGTATCTCAGCCGCTCGCTTCGAGTTCGTCGAAGAGCTCGGAGACGTTCGTTTCGACCTCGTCTCTGATCCGACGAGCCTCCGCATCGTCGACGCCGTCGGGATCGTCGAGCGCCCAATCGCGAACGTCGACGTCCGCATCGAGCTGTAACGTCGAACACCCCATCGTCGCGACGATGTCACAGGAATCTAACTCCTCCTCGGTTATCTGCCGGGGCGTCCGATCGGCGAGATCGAACCCCTTCTCGGCCATGACCTCGACGACGATCTCGTGGACGCGGTCGGCCGGATGCGTCCCTCCGGTCGTGATCTCGACGGCCCCTTCGAGGCCGCGTTTCGTTCGTTCCCGCTCGGCAAACGCCGTCGCCATCTGGCTTCGGCCCGCGTTCTGCACGCAGACGAAGCCGATCTCGAGTGGTTCGTTCATGTCTGTTAGGTGTAGGTCCGTCTCGTGTGTTCGGCCGCGTTCGTTATCGCCGTTCCGCGATTTCGCTAAGCGTTCCGATCTCGGCGACGTTACCGCCGTACTCGGCTGTCCGTCTGATACTTTCGAGCAATCGCCCGTACAGGTACACCCCGTTTCGATCGAGTTCGTACAGCTCCCGATCGAGGTCCGCGACTTCGCCGACGACCCCGTCGCGCCGGAGCAGCGCCTCCCCCGTATTTCCGTCCAGCGCCGTCCGAACGACCCGTCTGGCGTCAGCCGCGAGCGTCTCGAAGCGGTCGCCGAGATCCGCGTCCGGTGGTTCGTCCTGTCTGATGGCGATTTCGGCGATCAGCTCCGCGTGGTCGGCGACCCGTTCGAGCTGTCGGGCCGTCCGGAACCGCGCGAACGCGATCTGACGGGTCGTTCCGAGCGCATCGACCTCGCGAACGTCGGTCAGCGCCCGATAAAACTGCCGACTGACGAGCGCGAAGAGTCGATCCGCGTCGTCGTCCCGCGAGACGACGTGCTCGGCCAGTTCCGTTCCGCTCTCGTCGCCGTCGACGACAGCGCGGATCGCGTTCTCGTGCATCGACAGCGCGATCTGTCGGAGCTGATCGGTCGTCCCGTCCAGAGACACCTCCGACGGATCGAGGAGGCTTCGCGCGACGATCTCGCGGTCGGTTTCGGTCTCGACCTCGATTCCGATGAGGCGGGTGATCACGTCGTTCGCGGTCCGTCGCTCGGACGAATCGAATCCGGTATCCGATTCGACGACGATCTCGTCGCTCCCGGCCGCGTAGGCGGCTTCGATCTGTCTCGGCAGGGCCTCGTTTCCGACCGCGTCGACGTTGATGATCGCCATCCGTAGCGGGATCTCGTCGGTGGGTTGTGCGACGACGAGACGGTCGTCGAACGGATACAGATGGACCGGTGATCCAGAGCCGATATCGCGGGCGTTCGCCCACGCTTTCGGGATCGAGACCGTGTATGTCGACCCGCCGGTTATTTGCACTTTGCGCTCGATGGGACCTGTACCGTCACCGTCCATTTGGACCATCGTCAGTAGATCAACTCCGTATCGTGTTCGATCATGTACACCGTTCTCGCACAGACGTTGACCGCGTGATCGCCGACGCGTTCGAGATCCCGAATAGTCAAAAGTAGCCGGGACACGTCGTCCATCACTTCCTGGGCTTCGTCTTGATAATCCGTTCGCAGAAGGTCCTCTACGACGAGATTACTCGACTCCGAACAGAGCCGATCGATCTCGTCATCACGCGCGGCGACCGATCTCGCCAACGTCGAGTCCTCCGACTCGTATGCGTCCATCGCCTCCGCGACCATCGCCCCCGTCTCGGTTCCGATGTGGTGGACGTCGACCTCGGGGTAGCGCTCGCGCTCGGCCGAGA
>CAYQWI010000337.1:2484-2757 GCA_964421165.1 uncultured Natronomonas sp. | reverse complement strand
CGTTTATCGCGTTCGCTGTCGTGAGGGGATCTCCGTCAAGTTCGTCATTCGTTGCCGCCGTCTCATCGTCGATTGTGATAGCGAGATATGCCACTCCGCCCGAAAGAGTAGCCACGCCGAGGATTACGAACAACAATACGCCGATATCTCGAGATTGAATCATCTACTGTTAGTTCGTGGTATCGATGGAGTTTGATTCTCGGACGAGATTACCCCAGTCGCTTGCTCACGGGACTTTGTGTACCTCCCGTCCATATGAACATATATGTATTC
>CAYQWI010000337.1:0-2474 GCA_964421165.1 uncultured Natronomonas sp. | reverse complement strand
ATTCTCCGTATTGGCTGATCGTTCGAGATTGTTGGAATCTAATCGGTCGAACTGAGAGGAAGTACCGTAGCCAACCGGATGTTTCGCGGGGCAAAAATAAGACAATAATCGCTAACCGCGACTCCTTCCGTTAGGGGATGGCGGTAACGGCTGTTTGGCTCACCTCGCGTCGTTCACGTCCGTCGAACTCACGGATTCCAACTGCCGAGTGACGTGAAACCCTACTATCTCAACGTTTGGGATCCCTCCGTGTGAACGCGGAAGAAGTCAATTTCAATTCTCCCGCGCTCCCGTAAAGAACCATTTGAGAACACGTCCTTCGCCTCGCCGGAGTACGGTGCTCACGGTCGATTTGTCGACCTCGAGCGCCGCGGCGAGCTCTTCGAGCGTACAATCTCTCGGCACCTCGAAGTAGCCGTTCCGGATCGCGGCCTCAAGCACTTCCCGTTGGCGATCCGTGAGCAACGCATCGCTATCGCGTGCGTTGACGAGCGATTGGAGTTCATACGACAGCGGCGACGCGTCCAACACCGCGCGGAGCTGGTCGAGTTCCTCCTGTGTCCCCGTCAGATCGAACTCGTACCATCCATCGCGGACGTCGACGGGAAATTCGATCGTGAGCGACGACGCCTCGACGAACTCATACAGGTCGATATCGCTCGTCTCGTACTTTCCGAGCACTCGACGGTCGGTCGATTCCAACAGCTCGTAGTCCGTGATTGAGGGATGCGTCCGTGTCGCCTCGACGACCGCCTCCGGCTGTTCAGTGATCGTCTCACCGAGTTCGATCGCTGTCCCGTCAACTCGGTACCCAGAGAGCAACCGGAACGTCGACTGTGGAAATGCTTGCGAAACCTCCGTAACCCACAGTCCATCCGGGAGTTGGATTCGAAACTGCGCACTAATCATCCACGACTCGTCCCATCTCGTGTTACTCATACCGGGAGATGAACTTAAAAGTGGGCTCGATCAAGTCTGTATACCCAACATCTTGGTGAAACACATTCCTCCACCCCAGCGGTGTCTTTTCACATGAGCATGAGCAGGAGTACGCTCGACGGACTGTCGCTGTTGGTTGTCGAATCGAGTGGGGACACGATCGTGGCGGATCCGATTCTATGGGTACACATTCTCGCCGGTGTGATCGCATTACTCGCAGGACTCGCTGCGATCGTGACGCTGAAAGGTGGGCCTCGACATAACCGGGCCGGAAAGATCTACGGTGTCACGATGGCTATCGTCGTCGTGACTGCCTTCCCGCTGTCGATCTGGGCGGACAACTGGTTTCTGTTTGCGATCGCGGTGTTCACCGGCTATTTGATCGCCGCAGGCTATCGGATTATCCTCCGCCGGCGATCCGGAGTTCGTGAGCCGACGGCAACGGATTACGCGCTTCACAGCGCGATGATCGTCACAGGTGTCGGGATGATCGGCGTCGGCGGATACGGAACGATAACTGGCGCGATGGACCTCGGATCAGTCCTCGCCGTCTTTGGGATGATCGGCGGAGCACTTGCCGTCCGAGAGCTTCGCCAGATACGCGTCTCCGTGCCGGATCGAACGCCGTGGTTCGAGCGCCATATCGCGTTCATGGGCGGCGGATATATCGCCACGGTGACGGCGACGATAACGGTGAATCTCACGATGGTGCCGCCGCTCGTGCGGTGGTTAGGACCGACGCTCGTCGGTGTGCCGCTGATCTTCTATGCGATCACGAAATACGAACCGCGCTTTGGCCGACCAGCCGTCTGACGGACGAGTCGGGAGCGCTGTAAGTGGAACATTTGAATCACTAACATCTCAAAAACATCGTTACGAAACGGATGAGTGACTGTCTACTACGTGATGAGCGAAGAGTACAGTTTCGACGCCAACCGCCAGTCGAAGCGCTGCTCGTAGCTGGCCCCACTCTGGCTCCAGAGGGAACTGTTTTTGTCATCTTCGGCAGGGGATAGCGACAAAATGTTGCCAATCACTGATCAGATGTCGAGGCTGATCCATCCGGCAAGCGGGGATTTCGAATCCGATATCACTCCCCGACGAGACAGTAGGCGTGTCCCGGGACCTCCGTCGTCGTTTCCTCGTCTTCGTCGAAGTATCCGGAGACGACCGCACGCTCGGCGTAATAGATCCTGCCGTCCCGGGGGACCGGCTCGCTCGTGACGTGGCCGTTGTGTTCGACGAACCAGCGTTGCTGCCCGGTGTCTTTTTCGAGAGCGCACAGTTCGCCGGCCGTCGTCCCGGCCAACACCGCGTCCGCCGTCACCGTGACGGCACCCATAACCCGCCCTTGGACGTTCGTCGACCAGCGTTCGCCTCCGGTCTCCGCATCGAGCGCGTAGACGTGCCAATCATCGCTCCCGAAGTAGACGGTCCCGGAGTCGGGATCGATTGCGGGGGCTGACATCACCGGATCCCCCGTCTCGAACGACCATTCCTCGGTTCCATCTTCGAGATCGAGCCGGTACAAATGG
>CAYQWI010000336.1:0-2761 GCA_964421165.1 uncultured Natronomonas sp. | reverse complement strand
GGGATACAACACCGACGCGGCAGGCGTCGTTCGAGCGTTCGAACACCACGATGTCTCCTTATCGGGAACTGCGGTCGTCGTCGGAGCCGGGGGAGCCGGACGGGCGGCCGCTTTCGCACTCGCCGACGAGGGGATGGCCGTCCGGATCGTCAACCGAACGGTCGGACGGGCCGACGCACTCGCCCGCGAGGTTCCGAACGCGGTCTCGGGTGGACTCGACGAGCTCGAAACGCTGCTTTCGGACGCCGACGTGCTGGTAAACGCCACGAGCGTCGGCATGGAGTCCGACGAGACGCCCGTCCCCAAAGAAGCGCTCCACGCCGATCTGGCAGTCCTCGATGCGGTTTATAAGCCGCTCGACACCCGATTGCTCGAAGACGCCCGCGAGATCGGCGCGACGACGGTTGATGGGGCATGGATGCTCCTTTTTCAGGGGGTCGAAGCGTTTGAAATCTGGACTGGAGTGGACGCACCGGTCGAGGTGATGAACGGAGCGCTCCGCGACTCGTTATAACAACTGAACGGTCGAAATCGACCGCTGCGTCGATCGCTTTTAAGTACCAGCCCGTGTAGCCACACGTATGGGCGTCTTCGATCTCATCCGGTCGGTACTGGGTCTCGGGGAATCGAGCGAATCCGACGAAACGACCGTTACAGTCCAATCCGAATCGAGAGGTGAATCGGCTACGGACGACGCTGTCGACGAAACTGGATCGGACGATACAGCAGAACTGGACGATACAGCGGGACCGGACGCTGCCGCCGCGGGAACCGACGCGGCCGCGTCGACGGAATCGCTGACCCAAACGCCGGATTCGGAATCCGAGGCGGCTGAACCCGCCGAAGCTGCCGGACCGGTCTCCGAGGAACCCGAAGCGTCCGAAGCCGACGATTCGTCCGAGGAGCCTGCCGAACCGACGGAGCCTGAGACGGATGAAGCCGACGAAGTCGATGAAGCCGACGCTTCGTCTGAGGAGTCCGCCGAACCGACGGAACCTGAAACGGACGAAGCCGACAAAGCCGACGAAGCCGAAACCGCCGATACGGCCCGCTCGGACGACCCCGTCGATACGATCAGCGGGATCGGCCCGGCCTACGCCGACAGGTTGGCCGATGCGGGCGTCGAGACCGTCTCGGAGCTACTCGAAGCCGATCTCGAAGCGCTCTCCGAACGAACCGACATCTCCGAAAAGCGACTCGGTCGGTGGGTCGAGAACGCCGAAGAGTGAACCGTCCGATCGAAGCGCTCTGAACGCGTTGGACGAGTGTGAATAACTCGCCAGGGCCGTTCGAGAACAGCTATCAGAGGGGGATTATCGCAGCAAACCGGGGTTTCGAAGCCCGCCTCTCGGCACTGTCTCTCAGTTCTTCACAGGAAGCTTATGAACTTCTACGATAATCCCTATCAGTTTGGCCGCCCATCGTACAACTCGGAATGAGATACCACGTAGACGGTGCGCTCGTCGATCGAGACGACGCCACCGTCAGCGTCGACGACCGCGGCTTTCGGTACGGCGACGCCGCGTTCGAGACCTGTCGGGCCTACGGCGGCGACGTGTTTCTGTGGAACCGACACCGCGATCGACTGAAACGCAGCTGTGAGACGCTCGGAATGCCGGAAGCGGTTCCCGACGATCTCCGAGAGCGCGTCGACGAGACGCTGGCTGCGAACGAACTGCCGGAGGCGTACGTCCGCGTCTCGGTGAGCCGCGGTGTTCAGCCCGGTAAGTTGACCCCCGATCCGGCCGTCGATCCGACGATCGTCGTCTACGTGAAACCGCTGGAGCGTGGAGGGGTGGGCAGCGAACCGATCTGGGACGACCCGGCGACCGTCGAATCCGTGGAGACGCGCCGAATTCCGAACGCGGCGCTCCCCGTCGACGCGAAAACGCACAACTACCTCAACGGAATTCTCGCCCGCGTGGAGTTACGGGACGCCGGGGCAAACGCCGATGAAGCGCTCATGTGCGACACCGACGGCTACGTCGCCGAGGGCGCGACGAGCAACCTCTTTTTCGTCGAGAACAGGACGCTGAAAACGCCGGAAACGGGATCGATCCTCCCCGGTATCACCCGATCGACCGTTCTCGACCTCGCAGAATCTGCGGGACTTTCGGTTGAGACGGGACAGTACACGGTCTCTGACGTGCGGAACGCCTCGGAGGCGTTTTTGACCAACTCGACGTGGGAGATACGGCCGATCGACCGCCTCGACGGCGTCACCGTCGGTGGTGGGACGATAACGACGCGGTTGCGGGACGCGTACGACGACCTGGTCGAAACGCGCTGTTACCACGAGTGACTCGCTCGCTCAAAACTCGTAGTTCGATTTCGATCCCAGGTCGGTTTCGTCGGTTTCGATCGCTCCCGGTCGGAGAAACTCGTAGTCTTCGTCGGTGAGATACACCGTCCCGTCGTCGACGGAGATCTCGATCGCCGGTAGATACGCCCCCTCGCAGGGGCCGAAATTGCAGAACCCGCTGTCGGATTCGAAGTACGCGCCGTGGTTCGTACAGATGATCTCGCCGTCGCGCATCTCCGCGCCCGACCCCTTATCGAGTTTGATATGGGTGAAATGCTGACAGTAGTTCAACCATCCGTATATCTCGCCGTCGTGTCGAATCAAAATCGCCTCGCGTTCGTCCCCCGATTCGATCTCTTCGACCGTGAACAGATACGTCGTCTCGGCTGACACGTCCTCGGTGGCGGCGATTCGACATCGAGTGCTCATCGGCGGCGGATAGCGGGCGGTCGTACAAAC
>CAYQWI010000335.1:0-2778 GCA_964421165.1 uncultured Natronomonas sp. | reverse complement strand
AACCTCCCGAACGCTATGGGTCGTTTTAGCGGCCCACTCGAACTGCGAACTCCACCGATCGATCTGTCGTTCGAGGAACCCTTCCGGACGGCCGAGATCGCCGAGGCCGACCGCCTCGTAGTCGACCGTGTGGATCGTAGCGAGCGTATCGACCAGCTCCTCGGCGATCCGCCGACGGGACGTCGGGTCGACGAATCGGTCGGGTTCTTCGGTTCGAATGACGGTTCCGTCGAGCCGTTCCATGAGGTAGAATTCGCTCCCGATGACCGACACGTCCTCGCAGGCTGTCACGGGCGTCGGAACTGGGATGTCTGTGTCACGGAGCGCGGACATGATTCGGTGTTCCCGGAGCACGTCGTGTGCGGTCTCGGCCGTCTCTCCCGTCGGCGGTCGACGCAACACGAAATCTCTCTCCCCCCACTGAACGAAAAGCGTCTCGTTCGAATGTCCGGTCTCCAGATGCTCGATGCCGTATCGATCGGCCTCGCCGAACGTTCGCCGCAGGTACTCACGAAACCGCTCCTCGTCGACGAGTGTTTCGATGAGATCTCCTCCGTCTCGAACGATCCGCCTCGGTGAGCCCGATTCTTCGGGGGTGTGTGCCGTCTCTTCCATGTCCCATCCTCGTCACGAACCGTGTTAGTTGCTACCGTAATCAGTCGAACTATTGGTCTGCGGATCGAGTAGTATCCATGCATCTCGATGTTTGGACGTACGGTGCTGTCCGCGAAGCGTTCGGAGAGAAAACGTTCGCGCATGAAGCGTCTTCGGGGGCGACCGTCGCCGACGTGCTCTCCGATTTCGACGCGGAGTGCACTAATATCTCTCTTTTCGAGGAATTCGAAACGGAAACCCTCCTCATCCTCAAAAACGGGACGCACGTCACGCAGCTAGACGGAGTAGACACGGCGCTTGCCGATGGGGATCGACTCAGTCTCACGTTCCACCCGATGCCGGAGGGGTAGTCGTCTCGACTCCGATCAGTCGTCCGCTGGAGCAGCTTCGTCGAAGTGGCTCTCGGGAACCGTTCCGTCGTCGTTCCAGTTCCGGAGCTCGTAATACTCCTCGAGACCGTCTTCGAATCCGGGGATCTCGTACGGGAGCTGATCGTCATCGCGATCCATCCCTCGCTTGTTGTTGAAGTGACGCTCCATCTCGACGACGCGGCTCCCCATCTTCAAGAACTCCTCGTAGTCCGCCTCGAACAACCGCTCGAACGTCTCATGGGTGACGTATCCCTTTCCTGCCTTGGCGAACGCACAGATGACTCCGCTGTCCCGGAACGCTCCGTAATTTTCGAGTTCGACGATACGCTCTGCTTTGTCTTCCGTCCCTTCTCGGGGGAACTTACCGTCGTACTCGTCGCGCAGCATCACGGAGTACATATGGTCCGCACCGCGGTTGGCAGTGGCGTATGCGAGTCCCTGTCCGTTGATCGTTCGGCCGTCGTGGGCCGCGAATTCGAGGCCTTTGACGGTGTAGTCGACGACGCCCAACTCGTCGTGAATGCGGTGTGTCCCCTCGGCGAGCATGTCGCCTTCGCCCTCGCGGTAAGCGATTTTTTCGATGAGCTCGTGGACGAGGTCGGCGTTGCCGAACTCGTCGTGGGCGTCGAGGTAGGCGGCGATGGTAACACCACAGGAGATCGTGTCCAGTCCGTAGTTATCGCACAGCTCGTTCGACTTCATGATGTCGACGATGTCACCGATGCCCTGAACTGCACCGAACGAGTAGACTGTCTCGAACTCGGGACCTTCGGTCTCCAGTCCTGTCTCCTCGTCGCGGGTCGGGAGTTTACAGGCGAACGCACACGCCGAGCAGGCCCCTTTTTTGTACTTCTTCTCCTCGACGGCGTTCCCACCGATGTTCTCGATGTCTTCGAAGCGATACTCGTTGAAGTATCGCGTCGGCAACGAGAACTCGTCGTTTATGAACTCCGTCCCTCCCGTCGTTCCCTGCCGTTTGAAGAGATCGTCGGAGGTCGCCGCATCGCGGTGGACTTCCATCTGGATGTCTTCGGGGAGATCGACCGGCGGCGCGGAGTCGCCTTCGAAGGTGATCGCTTTGACGTTCTTCGAACCGAGGACAGCGCCCAGTCCGCCGCGGCCAAACGCACGGGATTCGTACGTCATGATCGACGCGAATCGGACGAGATTCTCGCCGGCCGGGCCGATGCACAGGATGTGTTCGGCCTCGTGGCCGTGATTGTCGCTCATGTATTCCGTCACTTCGGGGGCCGTCGACTCTTCGAGTTCGGGAACTTCCTCGAATTCGACCCCCTCGTCGGTGACGTGGATAGCGAGCAGCTCGTCGCTTTTACCGACGACCTCGACGCAGTTGTAGCCCGAACCGACGAAGTTCCGCGAGAGGTAGCCGCCGGCGTTCGTCGAGAGCAACCCGTCCGTCAGCGGCGAGAGGCCGGTGGCGTTCATCCGGCCCGTAAAGCTCATCTGGGACTGCTGGAGCGGTCCGGTCGATACGTACACCCTGTTTTCGGGACCGAACGGATCGGCGTCGAACGGGATTCGGTCGTGGGCGAGCTTTGTCGCGACGCCGCGGCCGCCGATGTACGTTTCGAGCACCTCGTCGATGTTCTCTTCGGAGGCTTCGCGTTCGGTGACATCTAATGTTAATAGGGGTCCATTCGCATGGTTCATACACTAATTACCGGAGCGGTCCATAATAAAACCACAGTCCCGGATTGATAATAACATTGACAATAATCTCAGATGAGATTCGAGAGAAACTGATCACTGATAGGTCAAAGTTCGTATAGTA
>CAYQWI010000334.1:0-2785 GCA_964421165.1 uncultured Natronomonas sp. | reverse complement strand
CCCATCGTCGTCTTCACGTACACCGAATCGATGTTCTGTGGACCTTTCTCGAGGTCCGTGAACAGTCGGCGCAGAATGACGTCGATGTTGTCGGCGATCTGATCGGCGTCCATGTCCTCGGCGCCGACGCGCGTGTGGAACGTGCGTCGTTCGCCGGAGCGGACCTGGACGGTGTTTTTCATCCGGTTGACCGTCTCGACGACGTCGTCGTCGGGTTGCAGGGGGGTCGGCATCTTCCCTCGGGGACCGAGCACGGTCCCGAGATAGCGGCCGATATCCTGCATCAGGTTGGCCTCCGCGATGAAGAAGTCCGTCTCATCGGCTAAGTCTTTCGCCGCGCCGTCGTCGTCTCCGAGGTCTTCGAGGTCGTCGCCGTCGAGTACTTCGTCGGCGACGTCCTCGGCTCGGAGGGCTGTCTCACCCTCCGCGAAGACGACGATACGCGTGTCCTGGCCCGTACCCGACGGTAGGACGATGCTCTCGTCTACCCGGTTGTTGGGGTCGGCTAAGTCTAGATCGCGCAGGTTGACAGCGAGGTCCACCGTCTCGCGGAAGTTCCGCTCGGGTGATTCGCTGAGTGCGCGGGATACTGCGTCCTGTATCGAATCTGCCATCGTTCACCTCCGTAGTTTCTGCCTTACGGGCTACTACGGCGTGAAACAGGCTACGCCTGTCTCGTTTCTTCGGAGGTGGATAACGCACTTAAGCGCGTCGGACCGCCACGGGTGTGTCGAGCCGTCTCACGGCGTCGTGGCTTCAGTTTCGGTGAGCGAACCGCCGAGCGGTCGGTACACTCCTTGGGGGTAGAGTTTTGTTCCGGTAGCCAGACGTCTACACTATGGAGTACACGACATTCGGTAACACTGGGCTCGAAGTCAGCCGACTCTGTCTCGGCTGTATGAGTTTCGGCAAGGACGACAGCGACTGGCGCGAGTGGGTGCTCGGCGAGGACGAGAGCAACGAGATCCTCGAGCGGGCGATCGATCTCGGGATAAACTTCTTCGATACCGCGAACGTCTACTCGATGGGCGACAGCGAAGCCGTTCTGGGGGACGTGCTTGCCGAGTACGACCGCGGCTCCCAGGTCGTCGCGACGAAGGTCCATCCCCTGAAGGGTCCCGACAGCTATCCGAAGTCCGGGGACGGCGGGGGACTCTCCCGCAAATCGATCGAGCAAGCCATCGAGAGCAGTCTGGACCGGCTGGGGATGGACACGATCGATCTCTATCAGATCCATCGGTGGGACCCGGAGACGCCGATCGAGGAGACCATGCGGACCCTCGATGACGCCGTCCGCCGCGGACAGGTCCGCTATCTCGGGTCGTCGTCGGTGTGGGCCCACCAGTTCGCCGACGCGCTACAGACGAGCGACCTGCTCGGACTCGAGCGGTTCGTCTCGATGCAGAACCACTACAACCTCACTTACCGCGAGGAGGAGCGCGAGATGCTCCCGCTCTGTCAGCGCGAGGGCATCGCCGTCATGCCGTGGAGCCCGCTCGCTCGCGGCTATCTCTCCCGGCCCGAATCGGAAGTCGACGCGACCAGACGGGGTGAGACGGAGGAGAAGATGTACGCCCAACCGTATCGTGAGGGCGGTGGCAAAGCCGTGAACGAACGCGTCGAGCAACTCGCGGCGGACCACGGCGTCTCGATGGCGCAGATCGGGATCGCGTGGCTGCTCCACAAAGAATGGGTGGACACGCCGATCATCGGAACGACGAGCGTCGAGCATCTAGAGGAGGCCGTCGAAGCGCTGGAGATCTCGCTGTCGGACTCGGATATGGAGTACCTCGAAGAACCCTACGAACCCGTCCGCGTCAGCTGGTGATCCCGTCGATGAACCTCGATCGGAGCTTCTCGTCGGGGACGAGACACCGCTCGCGTTTGCCGAACCACTCGTAACGGCTGTCGGCCACCCACCGGTAGAGCCGATCGCGGATCGACTTCGGGACGATCGAAGCGACCGAGCCGAGCGCCCACGGAAAGCCGAGCTGCCAGGCGATCCTGACAACGGCGTCGGATTCGGTGTAAGCCCGGTCGCCCTCGACGAGGACCATGCTCTCGTCGTAGTCTTCGGGCAGCCCACACTCGCCCAGCAGTTCACTCCCGGCCTCGGACTGGAGCGTCCCGAAACGCAGTCGGTCTCGGCGGTCCATTCGTATCAGCCACGGGAGCGACCCGACACAGAGGTTACAGACGCCGTCGAAGAGCACGATCGGCGCGTCGGAAGTGTCGTCGGTCACGGTCGTAGATAGGGTCCGGATCGTTGAATACGTACCGACATCGGCAGTCGATCGACGCGTCGCTCGGGGCGTCGGCGGATCCGAGAAACGGGTGTATCCGATCAGCTCAGTTGCGTCGACGGGTCAGGCTTCGGCTTCCGCTTCGCCGAAGGTGTCGTCGTACTCGCCGGCGTCGAGTCGGTCGTCGAAGCCGCGGGCGTCCTCGCCTTCGACGGTCACGCCGAGCGACGCGCAGGTACCGGCGACCTCCTTGGCCGCGTTCCGGACGTCGTAGGCGAGCAGGTCGGGGAGTTTCTGCTCGGCGACGGTTTTCAGCTGCTCGGCGGACATGTCGGCGACGAACTCCTCGTTGGGTTCACCGGAGCCCGTTTCGAAGCCGAGCTCGTCCTTGATGAGGGCGGCCGTCGGCGGGACGCCGACCTCGATCGTGAAGGAGCCGTCGTCGTCGTACTCGACGGTGACGGGGACTTCGGTCCCGTCGAACGCCGCGGTCTGTTCGTTGATCTCGTTGACGACGGCCTGTACGTCCACCGGAGTCGGGC
>CAYQWI010000333.1:0-2796 GCA_964421165.1 uncultured Natronomonas sp. | reverse complement strand
CGTCTTCGACGAGACGAACTGGACCGTCGATATCGCTACGAATCGACTGCGTATACCTATTCATACTAACTCATAGTTAGTGGTTTAGATATATAAATCTATCGTTCAAAATCGACGTACGGGGGCCTGAGAGAAGTTATCGGTAGTATTGCAGTTCACAACGATTTCCGAGTTACTCGTTTGGACGGTCGAGCAGTCTGTGCAACCTTTGAACGACCACTGACCGGTTTGGGCCCGTCCCCCCACCGTCCCGAACGACGAGCCGGGAAAGACCGCTCACGGTATCTCGACGCTATTTTTATACGGCCACTCGGAGATGCACACGCATATGCAGACGATTTCTCACGACGGACGGACGACGGCGTACCGTCACGTCGATGGCGAACGTGATCCGACCGTTTGTTACATCCATGGTGCCGGCGGGAGCAGTCGCGTCTGGGTGTACCAGTACGGCGACTCGACGGGACCGTCGGCCGTCGTTCCAGATCTATCTGGTCATGGCGACAGCGATGATATCTCGACCGAGGCAGGCATTGAGACGATTGACGCGTACGCTGACGATATCGAGGCCGTCTGCGAAGAAACCGGCGCGACCGTCCTGTGCGGAAACTCGATGGGCGGTGCGATCGCGATGTGGATCGCTCTCGAACGCGATCTCGATCTCGACGGGTTCGTCCTCGCCGATACGGGTGCGAAACTAACTGTCGCTCCGGAGTTTCTCGAAACGCTGTCGTCGGATTTCGACGCGGCAGTCGACGCGCTCCACGCGCCCGAAATGCTGTTTTACGAACCGACCGATGACTTCGTCGAAGCCTCCGAGGAGTCACTCCGGTCGGCCGGACAGGAAGTCACGATCCGCGATTTCGAGTCGTGTAACGCCTTCGACGTTCGTGACCGAATCGAGGCCATCGACGTTCCCGCGCTCGCGGTCTGCGGCGAGCACGACTCGTTGACACCACCGAGCTTTCACGAATATCTGGCCGAGGAACTCCCTGAGTGCATGTTTCACGAAATTGAATCGGCCGCGCATCTTCCGATGATGGAACGACCCGAGGCGTTCAACGACGCCGTGTGGTCGTTCCTCGATTCGTTGTGACTCTCTCTCTCTCTCTCCGAGAGGGTCGCCTACTCCAGCGGTTCAGCAGCGTTCTTTTCGACGAGGACGTTCGCATTGGGCTCCGGGAGTGTTACCACGTCTTCCGTGCCGAGATCGTAATCACGATCGTCCGCACCGACGATCTGACCGACGTCGGCGGTGATACGAACGGTAGTTCTCGGAAGACCCGGGATGTCCTGCGATTCTGTGTCCCTCCGTTCCGGTGACGTTTGCCCTTGTTCCGGCGGAGCTCCCGGTGTGGCGTCCCCGGTCGTCGTTGCTGTCTCGGGTGGGACGTCCACGGTCGGCGTTTCGTCCCCCTTATCACTCTCATCCGGTTCAGCTGTCTGTTGTGGGTCCGGCTTCGGAGGGGGTGTTGACGCCGACTCCGTGGGTGGTGGGGGCGTCTCTGCTGTTGAGTCCGTTTCGGAGTCTCCCATCAAATCGGCGGCGTTGACGCCCGTATCCGCGCCCGAACCGTTTACCGACTCTGGGGATATGTCCGACTCCGGCGGCTCCTGTACGTCGGCCCGTTCGTCGGTTGAATCGGCCGACGCCGTCCGGCTCTCCGTCACTTCCTCTTCGATCGAACAGGAGACGTTCGGGGTATCGCCGTCGAGGACCGAAAGGACGGTCTCTCGGTTTTCCTCGATACGCTCGACGAGATCCTCGAAGAGCGACGCTTCCTCTCTGGTCAGGCCGTCGTCCTCGACCGACATTCCGGCGGCAGCGATGGACGCTTTCTTGACGACTTTCCCGACCCGTCGCTCGTAGATCGCCTCGACGGTGTTTTCGGCGGTTTCGATGTCGTCTGTGAGGCGTTTGACTTCCGGCTCGGAGAACGGATCGTCGGCTGATTCGACGGTCCGTGCGCGTTTTTCGTTGAGCGTTTGAATGTACTCGCCGACCTCGCGATAAAACGACGACCGCAGGTGCTGGAGGTCGCTCGATTGGCGCTCACGCGCCTGCACGGATTGTAGTTCGTCGAGATTCATTCTCCTGCCTTCGTTGCGTGTCCGCGGGCCATCGCGAACAGACCCACGTACTCTGGAACGGAACACACTCCCTCCGAGAGCCTAAAGCTTTCGCCCCGTAGTTCTACGGTCACCGGTTCCCGCACGTACACCATGATGTCGTTACCGACGAACGTCTCGGGGACGGCGTCCGTGAGCGGCTCGAACGCCTCGAGAGCGTCTCGCTCGATTCGTCGCACGGACAGCCCGGTTCCGCCGTGAAGGCTCCCCGGTAACCGAATGAGCCTGTTTATATCCGTCGTCACTGGCTCGTCGATCGGCGCGGACTGTTCTCGGATAACGTCCTCGAAGAGTAACCTCGCGACACTGTGTATCGCCGGATGAACGTCGACGTTCCCGCGTTCGAGTTCGGACCGATTCCGTTTTGCGGCGTTTAGCGCCGCTGTCGCTTTCCCTTCGCCGATCCCGTCGAACTCCCGTAAGCGAGACAGTGCGTCGTCATCATCCATCGCGAGCAGTTCATCGAGGAACTGTTCGAGGCGGTCCCGGGTTCGGCCGGCCCATCCGCCGTCCGGAAGGGTCCGTTTCTGTGCCGGCGAGGTGCGGCCCGCGCTCCCGGCGACCGCTTGCGTCCGTACGATATCTTCGAATTCGATGTCCGATCCGAGGACGTACTCGACGATCTCCCGTCTCGCCTGTCGGCCCAGTTCGAGGACCGATTCGTTA
>CAYQWI010000332.1:0-2802 GCA_964421165.1 uncultured Natronomonas sp. | reverse complement strand
GATTCGTTCGGTTCGATCGGACCCGAGCCGCGGTCGTGTGGATCCGCGGCGTCCGCTCCACACGCGACGATCGTCTCATCCAGCGCGCAGCCGTGGCCCAACAGTTCGATTTCGATCTCCTGTTTGATCCGCTCGGAGGTGAGAACCTCGCCGTCGTAAACCAGTTCGCCGTCCTCAACGTGCGATTCGGCGAGCAGCTTCTCGGCGCGGGCCATCGCCGCTTCGTTCGCGTGCTGTGTCTCTCGGATGTACTCGATCTCCTCGTCGGTTTTTCTCGCTCTTATCGAACCGATGACGCCGTCGGTATCGGCCTGCACCGCCACGTCGATCTCGCGGAGACCGTCGGCGGTTCCGAGCGGGAAGTCGTTCGGGACCACGACCGAGTCGACATCGTGGCTTTCGAGAAACGCCGCAAGCGTTCGATGTTTCCCTTCGTTCGGGCCGTATTCGACGATGTTGGCACGGTGATCGAACGCCGAGTGACGTTCGACGCTGTCTGCGCGGGCGGTTCGTTTCGCGCGACCGTACTCGAGCGCGGAGACGAGTAGATGCGTCTCGCCGGTGTAGAGCGTGACGAACGGATCCGGCGCGCTGAACCCCGAGAGATATCGCTGATCTGCCTCCTCGCCGTCGGCTTCGATCAGGTAGCCGTCGACGCCGGCCGATTCGAGAAAGTCGTCCAGTTCGGAGAGGTCTACGTCCATGCCGATACACCGACCGGCGGGCACAAAGCCCTTACTCGAAGGAGATCACTCTGTGAGTCGGCAGACATTTGCCGGGGGGGCGCGAGACGGCGAGTATGAATATTCGGATCTCACCGTCGCGCGTCGGAGGAACCGCCCGTGCGCCGCCCTCGAAGAGCTACACTCACCGGGCCATCCTCGCGGCCGGATACGCCGACGGCGCGACCGTTCGGAACCCGCTTTTCAGCGCGGACACGGCGGCGACGGCTCGCGCCGTCGAGGCCTACGGCGGAACGGCCGAGCGCGTCGACGGCGATTTCGAGATCGGCGGATTCGACGGCGATCCCGAAACGCCCGCCGACGTCATCGATTGCGCCAACAGCGGAACGACGATGCGGCTTACGACCGCGACCGGCGGATTGGTCGACGGACTCACCGTGTTGACCGGCGACTCGTCGCTCCGATCGCGGCCGCAGGGCCCGCTCCTCGACGCGCTGGACCAACTCGGTGTCCGCGCCGAATCGACGCGGGCGAACGGCCAGGCCCCGCTCGTCGTCGGCGGGGGAACGCCGGGCGGCGACGTGTCCATCCGCGGCGATATCTCCTCACAGTACGTCACCGGGCTGTTGATGGCCGGGGGAGTCACCGAACAAGGGATCGATATCGGGTTGACGACCGGACTCAAATCGGCCCCGTACGTCGATATCACGCTCGAAGTGTTGGACGCGTTCGGTATCGAGGCGACGGTTCTCGGCGGCGACGGTTCCGAGATCCGATCCGCCGGGGCTGACGGATTCCGAGTCGAGGGAGGGCAGTCCTACGAACCGGCCGACGGCGTCTACCGCGTGCCCGGCGACTTCTCCTCGATGTCGTATCTGCTCTCCGCCGGCGCGCTCGCGGCCGACGGGGAACTCACCGTCGAGGGCGCACAACCGAGTGCGCAGGGCGACGCCGAGATCGTCCCGATCCTCGAATCGATGGGCGCGGATATCGAGTGGGACCGCGACGCCGGAACGATCACCGTCGGCAGGTTTGAGCTCGACGGGATCGACGTGGCCGTGGCCGACACGCCAGACCTGCTCCCGACGATCGCAGCGCTCGGTGCGGCCGCCGAGGGAACGACCCGGATCACCGACTGTGCACACGTTCGGCTGAAAGAGACCGATCGCGTCGCAGCGATGGCGTCCGAACTCGGAAAGATGGGCGTCGACGTCGAGGAGTACGAGGACGAACTCGTCGTTCACGGCGGCGGGTTGCAGGGTGCGACCGTCCGAGGGCACGACGATCACCGGATCATCATGTCGCTTTCGATCGCCGCGCTCGTCGCCGACGGCGAGACGACGATCGAGGGAGCCGAGGACATCGACGTTTCGTTCCCCGAATTCTTCGACGTGCTCGCGGAGCTCGGCGTCGAGCTGCGTGAAGCGTGAAAAGCGATCGCCCTCCCGTTATCTCGTCTGTGCGAATCCGTGAGCGCCGTTTCGTCCCTCCGTCGTCGGTTTTACTTCCATGAACTCGGCGTTCTCTCGCGCCGTTTCGAGATCGTGAGCGCCGGCGTACGACAGCCCGGATCGGATTCCGGCAGCGAACTCGCCGAGGCGGGGTTTGACGCTCCCTCTGTATCTCGTGACGGCTTCGACGCCCTCGTCGGCCTCGACGTTGCCGTCTTTATCCTCGCGGTCCTCGGCGGCGGCGGCCGTCGACATTCCCCGTGATCGCTTGTACTTTTCGCCGTCGATTTCGATGATCTCACCGGGCGATTCCTCGCAACCGGCGAAGTAGCCACCCAGCATCACGGCGTCCGCGCCGGCCAGGAGCGCTTTGACCGCATCGCCCGAGGATCGGATCCCGCCGTCGGCGATCGTCGACACGCCGAATTCGTGTGCCGCGGCCGCACACCGTTCGACCGCGGTGAACTGCGGGACGCCGAAGCCGGTCACCTCGCGGGTCGTACAGTGGGACCCGGGGCCGACGCCGATCTTAACGCAGTCGGCTCCGGCGTCCGTGAGATCTCTGACGCCCGCCCTCGTTGCGACGTTGCCGGCGCAGATCGGTGTCCCCGGGAACGTCTCCGCGAGCGTCTCCGTTGCCTCGATCGTTCGCTCCATATGGCCGTGGG
>CAYQWI010000331.1:0-2803 GCA_964421165.1 uncultured Natronomonas sp. | reverse complement strand
ACGCGTCGAGATCGACGTACTCGTGGACGCCGTCGTCGCGCTCGAACGACTGCAGACCGTTGCCGTCGCTGTCGGGATACGCGTTGACGAACGGGCGCTCAGCGCTCCCGTAGTCCCGTGCCCGTGACGACTGGGGGCCGCCGTAGTACAGCTGCTGCCAGGTGACGCTCAGATCGAGCTCACCGGCGGTGATGGTGTTGCCCTCGAACGATTGCTGGTCGCTGAAGTAGGCGGTCGTGCCGAGTCCCGCACCCGCGGAGGCGACCCCGACGGCACCGATGCCGGCGAGTACGCGCCGCCGCGAGAGTCCGATGTTGTTGTCGTCTGTCATATGTTGTGTTCCCCGGAGGGAAATCCCACCGGCGGAGTCGAACCGCCGTGCTCCAAATGGGGGTAACGGCACCGTCGGGCCGACCGGCCGTGGTCGGTCAGTCAGCCAACGTCGGATCCTCGACGAAGTTGTGCCGGCACTGCTCGGTGTAGAGTCCGAGGTCGAACTCGACGGAGGCGTCCTGCACGTCGTTGTTGTCCATCGTCGCCTCGGAATCGGTCGAGCGGATCGGGAACTCCCAGCTGAAGCCGATACAGTGGGTGAGTTCGGGCTCGAAGCAGTCGATGCCGTCTTCACGTGGCACGGCGTCGATGATCCGTCCGGGATCGCTCTCGAGGACGTCGAACACCTCGGCGAGAGTCCCGCAGGCAACGACCTCCTCGGGGAGGATCTCGATTGCGACCTGGGCGAACAGGCTGGGGATCGACACCGGATCTTCGATGTTGAAAAAGAACGCCGGATCGCCGCCGAAGGCGAACGGATCGCCGCTGAAGTTCGCGCTCACCGCGCCGCTGACGTCGATCGGGAGGTTGGCCGGTCCGGCCATCACGCGCTGGGTAAACTCGGCTTCCGAGAACCCCGTATCGTCGCCGATGATGAAGATGCTCGAGGGGTAGTCCTCGTGCGTACGCAGGTCGTTCGCGACCGTGAGGAGGTCCTCGTATCGCTCCATCGGAATCGAAGACGTGCCCGGCGGGAACGGTTCGCCGTCGGTAAACGTGATCGACTGTGGGCTTCGGGACGTATCGGCACGGGAATCGAAGAGGTCGATAGCCGCTTCGTATCCCTCTTCGAGAGCGGTGCCGACGTCGATGCCGCCTGCCGAATCGAACGGATCGAGCGGACCACCGACGATATCCACCAGTTGTTCGCGGAGGTTTCGAAGCGGGGCTTCGTCGTCCGAATCGAGCGTGATCAGGTCCTCGAGGTCCGTGGTGAACGGAACTTCCACCAGGTTCGGCTCGTCGAGGTCATTGTCGGCGTACCCGTTGAACAGCACGGCACCGATGCGGAAGTCACCGGGGTCGATGTCGTCGTCGCGGTCGATCTCCGAGAGCAGTAGATCGATGAACTCGACGACGCCTTGCTCGACGAGATCGATCGTGGTGGTCTCGTCGTACGAGGTTTCGCCGTATCCACCGTCGATCACGATCTCCTCGTCGAGAACGTCTACGCCGTAGCGTTCGTAGAACATCGACCCGGAGACGTCGATCAGCAACAGGAGATCGGACGGCTCCAGTTCGTCGAAGACGTTGTCACAGTCCTCGTCGCGCCAGACCTTCGCCCGGAGATAGTCCGCGAGTTGGTCCTCGCCCGCACCGGCGGTCTGGTCGGTGATCGCGCCGTTCATCCAGACGTAGCCGGGGTTGTCACAGAGCGTGAAGCCGAACGTGACCTCTCCCTCGTCGCCGGGCTTGACGTCTGCGAGTTCGATCACCGGACGCGGTGCGTCGCCGAGGTCGTCGAACTCCTCACAGGTCAGCGGAACGTTTCGGCCGAGTGCCGGGTCGTCATCGGGGTCGTCGACGTACTGTAGATCACCCAGCGACTGGATGCCGTCTGCGGTGTCGTCCGGGAACGCGTTCACCCAGGGACGGCCCGCAGTGCCGTAGTCTTCGGGTCGGACCGACTGGTCCGCGCCGTAGTAGAGCTGCTGCCAGCTGCCGTGGATTCGGAGCTGTCCGGCGGTGAGCGTGTTGCCGTCGAACGACTCGCTGTCGCTGAAGTAGGCGGTCGTGCCGAGCCCCGCACCCGCGGAGGCGACGCCGACGGCGCCGATGCCGGCGAGGACCCTCCGGCGGGAGAGGCCGAATGTGTCGTTGTTGTCGGTCATGATCAGGCCTCTCTGTTCTCCTCGGGATCATCGTTTTCGTCGGAGTCACCGTTCCCATCCATCTGGAACGGATCATCGTTGTGGCGGCACTGTTCCGCGTGGACCTGAAGGTCGAAGCTCGACTCAGCACCCTGAAGCTCGTTACCAACGTCGGTGTCGATTTCAATGGTGACACAGAGTTTCACCGGACACTCCGTATCGTGGCAGAGCTCGCCTTCCTCCGTCCCGGAAGGAACGATGAGCCCTTCGGCGAGCACAGCGAGCAGTGCGCCAAGGCTGTCGTCGCCTTCCGCGGGTGGGAAGATCCCAACTTCCTCGCCGGTTGGCGTCGCCGGGCCTTCCTCCTGTTCCTCACACAGCGTCAGCGTCGCGGTCGCGGTTGCAGCCTCGCCGATGGTGACCATCTCCTCGTCGCTATCAATGTCGAAGAGGTCCTCGGCGGAGACGGTCCCAACTTCTGCTCCAGTTTGGTCGCTCACGCCGTCGACCTTCACCATCGCGTATCCAGGGTTGCCCTCGATCTCGACCTCCCAGCAGAACTCGTATTCGTCGCCGGGTTTGGCGTCGGTGATCTCGATCGGTCCCTCGACCATGACCGGACCATCACTTTCGCCGAAGTAGTTCACCTCGTCCGGACC
>CAYQWI010000330.1:0-2812 GCA_964421165.1 uncultured Natronomonas sp. | reverse complement strand
GCTTCGCCGAGTCACCAGGATACGACAAGAATCCGTCGATGCTGTTACCGGAAGAGCGAGAACCGGACGACGACGATTCGGAATAGTCCGGTATATCAGTACACACGTTTTTCGCGGAACGTCGCTACGATGTAGCTCAATCGTCCAAGAGGCCTTCCCTTTGAATTTCGTTCCAGAGCTCCTCTCCCTGCTCTGTAATACCGTAAATGCGACCTTTTCGGCGGTCTTCCGGGACGAGCAGCTCGACGAGACCTCGATCGCGTAGGCTGCTCAGCGCGTTCGAGACAGACGCGATCCCGATCCCCTCGTCGGCCGCGATCTGTGAGGGTGTCGCCGGGCTTTCAGCGAGACGGGTCAGTACGGCTACTCGATACCGCGAACTGATAACGAATCCGATGTGTTCCCATTGATCTCCCACGGATAGCCCTCGCTACTTCCCTCGTATCAGTATTTCTGACCCGTTTGCGCCGTACGCTTCGACGTACATATAATGTGAGACGCTAAGGAGTATGAAGACGAATAAGACACTGAACGCTACGGAGAACGGTTCTAGTACGGGCGCTCGCAAAAAATACGCAGCGAGGAAGGCTCCGATGCCGAGACCCGCCACGGCGAGATACACCGGTTCCCAACGGACTGTCTCCCGCTCACGCTGAAAATACGCTGCGATCTCGTTCAGTCGATCTGTCGGTTGAATCACGCCACTCTCGGAGTCGTACGTAACGACATCCACCTCGACGAGTTTCGGGACATGTGTCTGATACAACGACACGTACGTTCGCTTTCGCTGTTGAGCTGACAGCTCGTCGGGAGTCACGCCGTTCTCTGCAGCCGCGAGCTCAGTCGCCAGCTCGCCGAGTTCGATTTCGGATCGATTCTTCTGAAGGCGATTGAGGACGAACCTCCGTCTGCTGTTGCTCAACAGGTCGAACACCGTGTCTCGTGAAAGTTCCTGTGGGTTCTCTGCCATCTGGATCGTGCTCATCGAAGCGATATAAACCGGTTTTATGGTGTTCTGCTTTGTTAGAAATCTGCTACTACGGATTGTCGAATTTTTCCGCGCGATCTCGAACGGTATGGAGTTCATTACTATCGGGGGACGTTCGGATATCTCGCTGTATGATTTCGGTTTCTAGCTCGGAGGCTGAGAATACCTCGCTCACAAGATGGCAACACGGATTCAATCGGAAATGATCGAATTACGACGATACAACTGGCGGGAGACGCTCACGTTACGGATATTCCCGAACGATCTCAAACTCGTCGGAGGACTCCTTGCGGGCTCGTACTTGCTCGTTGTGTTCGGGGAGAGCGGACTGTTACAAACCGTTCTGGTCGCCGTCTTGCTCTGTTTTCTTCCCGGATACGTGACGGTTGCAGCGCTGTTTCCGTGGCACGACCGCGACGCGCCGTTACGACGCGCCGATGCGGGCACTCGACTTTCACTACGGGAGCGCGCAGCGGTTTCGCTCGGTTTAAGCGTCGCGTTACTACCCCTTTTGGGCCTCACGCTGAGCGCGCTGGGAGTCGGTTTCAGCGCGTTCGCGATACTGAACATCGTCGGATTTTACATCGTCGCCGGCGGCGCTCTCGCAACCGTTCGGCGGCGACGGTTGCCCGAATCGGATCGCTTCGAACTGCCGATCGACGGCTGGTTCGACGAGCTAACCGAATCACTGACTACCGGATCACTTCTCGACCGAACGCTTACGGCCGCCTTACTCTGCAGTATCGTTCTCGCCGGCGTCGTTTTCGTCTTCGCCGTTGGATCGCCGGTCGACGGCCAAACGCACACGGACTTTCATCTGGTAACCGACGACGACGGTGAGTACGTTTCGAGCGGATATCCCGACGAGTTAGTCGTTGGCGAATCAGCGGAGCTCGCGTGGGGAGTTCACAATTCCGAGGGGGTCGAAACCGACTACACGGTCGTCATCACCCAAGAGCGTGTAACTCAAAGCGACGGTGAACTCGTCCGTCTCGAAACGGTCGTGTTGGATCGACACGAAGTCACGGTTGCCGACGGGGAACGGGAGATGTACGATCACGAGATGTATCCGACGCTCGTCGGCGAGGATCTCCGGATTGGGTACTACCTGTATCGCGGTGACGTATCCGAATCCCCGGATACCGACGAAGCCTATCGATCCCTTCACATCTGGATAGACGTGGAACCGTCGGCGTAACTATGTGGCCGTGGGAGCACGCCGCCATCGGATACGTCGCGTTCTCGATCCTCGTTCATTTCTTCCGGCGCCGTCCACCGTCCGGCACGGAAGCCGTCGTCGTCGTCTTCGCGTCGGTGTTTCCGGACCTCATCGATAAGCCGCTGGCCTGGGAGTTCGGCGTGTTCCCGTCCGGATACGGTATCGCCCATTCGATCTTTTTCGCGTTCCCGTTGATCATCGTCGTGTTCCTCCTCTCAATCCGCCACGATCGATCGAACCTCGGGATCGGATTCGGTGTCGGGTACGGGCTTCACTTGCCAATGGACGTGCTCCCGGCGTACGTTCAGCACGGACGGCTTCCTCTCGAACGGATTTTGTGGCCGGTTCGAACGTCGGAAACGTCGTATCCCGGTGGCTTTTCGGGGACGTTCGTGACGTACTTCCGAGGATATCTAGCCGAGCTCCTCTCCGGGGATCCAAGCGGATACGTCGTCGCTGCCACCGGGATCGTCGTCGGCTGTCTCCTGTTGTGGATCTACGACGGGATGCCGGGCGTTCGGGAGCCGATTTTGTACCTGTTCGAGCGGCGTCGTTGAACGCGCCCTTCTCGTAAGTAGTGGGTTACCACCCACAATTGGCTCTAT
>CAYQWI010000329.1:0-2825 GCA_964421165.1 uncultured Natronomonas sp. | reverse complement strand
CCGTCCCCGCGGACGCCGTTCAGTGCCGCAGTCGCCGGAGTCGCCCCGTTCCACGGAGACGTGAGAACGTCCGCCTCCGTTTCGGCGAGCGCGTCCCGCTGGTGCCGAACTGCGGTCTCGATCCCGCTTCGTCGAAGTCGGTCTTCGAGTTCGAGGTAATGAAGGACGCGCACAGCGATCGTTCGGCGCGTGACAGTTTATCCGGATCGGTTCCGAACGCCCCACCGCCCCGAACGTCCCAGTCGCGGACACTGTCGTCGGCTCCGTACGGCGCGGCCCACGCTTCTCGTCGAGCTAGATACGAGTGTAATGTTTTTACAGGATAGATGTGGAGGTATCGGTATGGTCGACACAGATATCACGATCACGGACGTCGATACGCACCTCGTTGCCAACCCGTGGAAACCGTGGGTGTTCGTGCGGCTCCACACGGACGTCGGAATCACCGGAGTGGCGGAAGCGACGCTGATGGGGAAGCCGAAAACCATCAAAACCGCGATCGAGGAGCTCTCGCGGTACTACATCGGTTCCAGCCCGTTCGATATCGAGCGGCTGTGGCTCGAGATGTATCGCGACGAGGCCTACTCGGATAACGTCGTCAACACGACGGTCATCAGCGCGATCGACATCGCCTGCCACGACATCCAGGCGAAGCTGTTCGACGTGCCGCTGTATCAACTGCTCGGCGGAGCGTTCCACGGCGACAGCGTTCGAGCGTACGCCAACGGCTGGTATACGGGCACACACGGCGATCCGGACGAGTTCGCGAAGGCGGCCGAACGCGTCGTCGAGGACGGCTACGACGCGATGAAGTTCGATCCGTTCGGCGCTGCCTGGGAGCGGATGACGCGGGCGGAGCGGAACCGGGCACTCGAGCGAGTAGCGGCGGTTCGCGAGGCCGTCGGTCCGGACGTCGATCTCCTGATAGAGGGCCACGGCCGGTTCACTCCCGGAGCGGCCGTCGAGCTGGCTCGCGATCTCGAACCGTACGATCCGACGTGGTTCGAGGAACCGACACCCCACGATAGCGTCGAGGGACTGCGGAAGGTCGCGGAGAAATCGTCCGTTCCGATCGCGACTGGCGAGCGTCGGATGTCGAAATACCCGTTCCGAGACCTGCTCGCGGAGACGGACGTCGACGTTCTTCAGCCCGACTTCGCCAACTGCGGCGGGATTACCGAGGGGAAGAAGATCGCCGCGATGGCCGACGCCGAACACGTATCCATTGCGCCGCACAACCCACAGGGACCGATCTCGACTGCCGTGTACGCCCACGTCTGTACGACGATTCCCAACTTCATGGTCCAAGAGACCTTCGTCGATTACGACGCCGACTGGACGGTCGAACTTCTCGAGGACCCGATCGTCATAGAGGACGGCGAGTTACAGATCCCCGAGGGACCCGGTCTCGGCATCGAACTGAACATGGACGCCGTGCTCGAACACGAGTTCGAAGACTGGGACGAGATCGATCAGATCGACCTGTTCAAGTCCGGCTGGGAAGATCGCGCGGCCGATCTCCGATAACTCCGAGACGTCTCTCACGACGAACGTTGTGGAGGGATGTCAACGCAGCGACTCCAGAATCGGGATTTCCTCGCGTTGCAATGCAGTCAGCTCCGACCACTCGATTCCGGCCGGTTTTTCGCCCGCGTCCGCCCGTATCGTCCGCGTCGGCGTACAGATCACATCGACCGGCACGTCGTACGAGTCAGGGGTAACCTCGTCGTCGATAACCTGGATGTCGTGGACGGTCGTCACCACGGGCGTTTCGTCGTCAACGAGGCCGAGTTCCCGGAGGATAGCGAACTCGAGATCGCTGTATCCCTCTCCTTTCCCGATCCGGACTCCGTCCGCCGTCACGGCGACACTGCCGACGACGATGGCGTCGATTTCAGCGAGCGCGTCGGGCGTTACTCGCCGTCCGTACTCGCTCATGTGCGAGACGGTCGGGGCGGCGTCGAGATCGGAGATCGTCTCGGGGTCAAGTTCGACGAAACAGGACTCCTCGGCGAGCCGTGGAACGGCCATATACACGGTCGTTCCGTTCTTCAACAGCCGACGACGGAGCGGTAGCTGTGGCGCGTCAGGGTTGGCCTTGACGGCGTTCGCCTCCGAAAGCTCCGGAAGCGCCATCGCGCGCTCGGCAGCCTCACTTGCCCCCTGAAAGTTCGTGATTCGACCGTGTGGCGGAAACGGAAAGCGCGCGATGTCGTCGGCCGCGAGGCGGTTCCAGATCCGATCCCGGATCCGTCCTTTCTCCGCCATCGCTACGCCATCCCGCGGACGAACTCGACCTGTTCGGGACCGTAATAAAACGTGAGCATGAGGTACGCGACGATCCCCAGGACGAGACTGACGAGCCACGTCGACACGGCGATCCGGCCGACGCGCGCGTGTGCGGTTTCGCGGAGTTCCGCGGGCGTGTGCGTCAATCCGAGCGTGATCGCATAGAGAACGAACGGCACCGCGACGACCGACAGGAAGATGTGTATCCCGAGCATGCCGAGGTACAGCCCGCGAAGCGACGCGCCGGAGATGATCTCCTTGCGGCCGCCGCCGCCGGTTTTCAAAAGATACAGGACCAAAAACAGGAGGATGAGAACGAAGGCGGCGATCATCGCGAGGCGGTGCTTTTCGATCTCGTCGGCTCGGATCCAGTAGATTCCGGCCACGAGACAGCAGATCGTCGCCGCGTTGATGACCGCGATCGCGTGTGCCAACAGATCGACGGTCGATTCGGAGATCTCCGGATAAACGCCGGTATCTCCATACAGCGTTCCGATGACGACGACGTAGCCGATGACGGTGAGGACAGCGGCGAG
>CAYQWI010000328.1:0-2827 GCA_964421165.1 uncultured Natronomonas sp. | reverse complement strand
TCATCGGGACCGCGTATATGACGAACGGGACGACCAATGCGATCAACAGCAGTGCGCCGACGACGTTGAGTATTCGTTTTAGATTCATGCGTTGGTCACCTCACAGAGGGTGTTTCCGTCCGTATCCGTCGCTTCGAGCACGGTCAGACTGTAGGTTCCGTCGGTGATGACGAGCCCCGGACCGAACGGTTGCGAACAGCTGATGTGGACGTCGCCGATGGGTGTGCCGTCGACGACGACATCGATATCCGGGCCACCCGTTATCGCCGGCGGATCGTGCAGAACTGCGGTGAACGAGTCGCCGGAATCGGCCGTTTCGGCTGCGAGTACGTCCCCGCTTCCGGCACCCTGACCTGCCCGGATCAATTCGACGACCGCTCCGTCGGGGCCCTCGTACTGGAAGGTCGCCTCGGCAATGCGATATCGCTCATCGTCCCGCGGACACGGGAGACAGTCTTCGGTTTCGCCACACGGCGGCGTTCCGGCGAACGGGTTGTCGCCTCCCGTCGAATCGGTGTGACGACACTGCGTGCCGACGAACGCGAACTCGAAGCTCGTCTGTTCGTCCGCCACAGCGTCCGGCGCGTCGAACGGCAGTTCCCACTCGATGTCGAGTTCGACCGTCTCTCCGGGGGTCGTACACTCCTCTCCGAGTAACGCGCCGCTCCGAAGCGAGCGCCGAACCGCAGCGAGCGTCCCCGATTCGAATGTGACGCCATCGTATTGCAGCGTGACGAGGAGAACGTCTCCGAGCGGATCGACGGCCGGCGGGCAATCGGATCCGAGCCACAGTCTCGCCGGATTCGTTTCCACGGTGAAGACGAGCGTCTCCGTTCCGCTGTCGCCGCGATCGATTCCGCCGAGAGCGACGGAGACGCCGTCACCGTCCACGAGACAGCGATCGCAGTCGACATCGACAGATAGCGTCCCCGACCGGATCGAGCCGCCGAACGACTCCTCGGCGGTGAGAAGCGCGTAGGTTCCGGCCCCGCTGACGGCCCCGACGATCCCGACACCGCCGAGCCCCGCGAGAATCCTCCGGCGGGAGATACTGGGTGGTGTCATCTCAGACATCTCCTTCGAACGGGTTCGTCGGGTTGTCAGCCTCGACCGCGACGAAGTTCAGATCGAAGCCGGTCGACTCGTTTTGCAGCTCGTTGCCGGCGCCGACCGGAAACGACCACGCGAGTGCGACACAGACGCGGTCGCCGGGATCTATCTGTCCGTTATCGAAGATTCCGGGGTTGATTTCGATCCCATCGGCCAGTTGTCCCGGGTCGGCGACCGTCGCGCCCTGTGGCGTGATCAAATCGGTCGGCGTTCCGTTCTCCGCGCCCTGACAGCCACCGATCCCGAAGATTCCCGTATCGTACCACGCACGTACTGTTATCTCCTCGCTCAGCGGTCCGCTATCGCTTTCGAGCCGCATCCATATTCGAGCGCTTTCAGAATCCGGAGCGACGTACAGGCCAACGCTGAGCGTCCCGCTGTCTCCGGGAAGAAGGTTGCTGACGTCGACCGCTGGTCGATCGCTGAGAACGGCTTCGACGCCGTCGACGTACTCATCCGTCGAGTCGAACTCCCACGTATCCTCCTCGGTCGGCGCTCCGGAGAGCAGTGTGCCGTTGTACGTGCTGTACCACCCAACGAAAAGCTGTGGGCCGTGTGTTTCGGCGAGCGTGTAGTTCGTATACTGGGTATCGCCGTCCGACAGCGACGCCCCGCGGAACCGCAAGAATCCGTACCCACCGACGCCGGCTGCGCCGACGCTCATGAGTACGTTCCGACGGGTAAGCTCTGGAAACCGTTGATCTGTCATTGTGTGTTTCTCCCCTGGCCGGTGTGCGCCGATCTGGCACACGCCGGTTCGGTTGCTGTCGATTCCATCGCCGTCTCAGGGGTTATCCATGAGCCACCTACCGTGGCGGTAGGAGGGTCCATCCGCGTCAGAAAGGCAGATATATGCCGATATCCCTGAACGAATCTCGGCTCTTCGACCGGAAAATCATAATCTCAGTGTTCCGGTACTGATCCCAACGATGGCCATGACGGTCAGCAAAAAGCCTCGAATTTCAAGCTACTCCCTTCCTCCGTTCGATTCCGTGCCTACGACGTGACCTCTGCGTCCCTCGATTCTGTCGTCTCGATCTCCGGTTCCGCTCCGGAGTCAGTGGTCGAAGCGCTTGCCCCGTCTTCGCTTTCGGTGCTCTCCTCGACGCCGCGTTTGAGTTCGTCTTCGATATCTTGGCGACCGCGTTTGAACTCCCCCATCGCCTGTCCGCTCGAGCGAGCGAGTTCGGGGAGTTTGTTCGCGCCGAACAGCAACACGGCGATGAGGAGGATGATCAGGAGTTCGGGGCCGCCCGGCAGGCCGAACTGCAGCGGTAGTATGTTTGTCATCTCGATCGATTGATGGTCGTGCTCGGGTATAGGTATGGTCCGATTGCCGGTTGGAATTCACGGATCGTGACTACGAACTGAGCTTTGGTGCTCGGTAGTTCACCGCGGAAGGAGTGTCGATATCACCGATTCATGTCAAAACTAAAAGAAAACAGAGAATCTGGAGCTTCCACGTGATGTGGATGTGATCACTGGCTTGCGGTACTGTTCGTTCCGCCGAACGGATTGCCCGGCTCCGGGTTGTGCCGGCACTGTTCGGTGTAGAACGACAGGTCGAAACTGACGCTGTCGCCCTGCACTTCGTTGCCGACGAAGGTCGGAAGCGTCCATTCGAACGCGATGAATCGCGTGTTCGACGGCTGGAAACAGACGTCGCCGTTCTCCGGCGGCTCCTCCGGCGGGATCACGTCGTAGCAGAAACTAACGT
>CAYQWI010000327.1:0-2827 GCA_964421165.1 uncultured Natronomonas sp. | reverse complement strand
GGCTGGGTCGCGCGATTGGCGACCGTCCTGCCCGGCGTCGGCCGAGTGCTCGGAAACGGTGACACCGATAACGGATGAATCGGGAACGAATTTATAGATAAAACCGCAACCAGGCGGCACCTATTAGGACGCTTATAAACCCGAACGCCGCAAAGGGAAAATTGTCGTTCAGGACGCCCAACCCCACTTGGAGCGTCCCTAATACGAGCATCGAAATCGCGAGAAGCCTCTGCGTTCGCTCGCGTTCCATGCTCTCGGTTGAGTGCCGGACCTGTCTTATAACTCTCTGTATGCCGGTGAATACTTTTGTCTCCCCGCGGTTCGTACACCGTATGTACGATGCCGTCGTCGTCGGCGCCGGACCGGCCGGCTCGCGGTTCGCCCGCTCGGCGGCCGAGCGGGGGTGGGACGTGCTCGCGCTCGAATCGGGCGAGATCGGCCGTCCGCTCGCCTGCTCGGGTCACGTCAGCCTCGATATCTGGGAGTTCGTCCCCGACGCCGCCCGCGGGGAACTCCTCCAGAACGAGATCTACGGCGCCCGGTTTCACCTCGGGAGTGCCGACAGCCGCGCCTACCCGTTCTATAAAGACGAGGTCGTCTCGAACGCGATCGATCGGGTCGGCCTCGACCGGACGCTCGCCGAGTGCGCCCGAGAGGCCGGTGCCGAGATCCGCGATCACCACACCGTCACCGAAATCGAGGAACGCGCCGATCGGGTCGACGTCACGGCGAACGGCCCCGACGGCGTCGAATCGTTCGAGGCGAAACTCGTCTGCGGTGCCGACGGGCCGCGATCGAAAGTCCGGAGTCAGGTCGGACTGCCGGAGCCCGAGGAACTGCTGCACGGCGTGTTGGGTTTTTCGGACGAGAACGACGGCGACGACTTCGTCGACGTTCACCTGACCGTCCCCCGGTTTTTCGCGTGGCGGATCCCCCGACGGGAGGCGGGCGTCGAATACGGTCTGGCGGTCGCGCCGGGCGACGACGCTCCCGGCCGGTTCGAGCGGCTCGTCGACGACTACGGCGTCGAAATCGAGCGGCGCTGTTCCGGCGCGATCCCGATCGGCCCGCCGGATCGAACCGTCGGCGGACGGAGCTTTCTCGTCGGCGACGCGGCCGGCCAGACCAAACCGTTCACCGGCGGCGGCATCCTCTACGGAATGCGCGCCGCCGACGTCGCGGCCCGCGAGATCGATCCCGACCGCCCCGCGACGCTGCACCGGTACGAACACGCCTGGCGAGAGGAACTCGGCCGGGATCAGACGCTCGGGAAGGCGATCCGCGCCGGGTACTCGCTCCCCCGCCCGATCCAGCGCGCCGGAATGCGCGCCTTTTCGGGCGAGATCGGCGTCCACATGGACCGACCGACCTCGCTGTTTTCGAAAGCACAGCTTCGGGCGATGCTGTCGTGGGGTCGATCGTGAGCACCGCGTCCGAGCGTCGGGGGGTGCGACCGTGACGCGCGGATCGTTTCGGGTGTTGCCGGGTCGAACTGACGACGAGTTGCTCCTCCTCGACCTCGATTCGGCCGATCCGGTCTATCTCCCGCGGGCGTCACTCCCCGACGTCGCGGTCGGCAACCGTCTCGCCGGCGAACTCCGCTGGAACGGCGACGATCCGAGACTCGACGGCGTGACCGTCGATTCCGAGACTCGGTTTCGGTTTCGCCGAACCGCCGAACCGATCTTCGAGGCCGCCCGCTCCTGTTTCGAGGCCGCCCGAACGGCGGGCGAGGCGATGAACTCGACGGTGACCTACGACACGGACCGAAACCCCAACGGCGTCGTCTACACGTTCGCCGAACAGTCGGGACGCCGAGACCTCTTTGCCGAGTTCCGCGACGGGACGAAGCCGCTCGAACCGCTTCTCGCCCGCGCGGCCGACGGTGCCGAGCCGCCCTTCTCGGTGTGGGTGCTCGCTCCCGACGAGCCGTTCGTCGTCGTCTACTTCGTCCTCGACCCCGACGGGCTGTTGGATCGAACGATGGCCGACACCTACGGCGGGGACTGATCGATCACGACTATCGGCTCTCATTCGATCACAACTCCCCGGCTACCATCTCGACCACGACTGCCCGCTTATATACCCGACCGCAGCTGTCCGGCGATGTCGTCGATCGCCTCCTTCCCCCCGTCGAGGTATTTATACAGGCTCACGAAGGCGTGAATCTGCGACTCGTAGTGCAGACGTGTCGTGTCGACGTCGGCTTCCTCGAGGCGCTCGGCGTACGCGATCCCCTCGTCGACGAGTGGATCGTAGCCGGCGGTCAACACGGTCGCGCTCGGCAATCCGGAGAGATCCCTGGCCCGAATCGGGAACGCGTAGTGGTTTCCGACGTCCGCCGTTCGGGTGTACTGTTCGAGATACCACTCGACGCTGTCCATCTCGAGGAAGTATCCCGATCCGTTGTCGTCGTAGGAGTCGAACCACCGGACGGACGGCGGATTGACTGCCGGATAGATGAGCAGCTGGTGGGCGAGATCGGGACCGTCTCGATCCCGCGCGGCGAGGGCGACCGCCGCCGAGAGGTTCCCGCCGGCGCTGTCGCCGCCGATCGCCACGCGTTCTGGATCCCCGCCGAGATCCGCCGCGTGTCTCGCCGCCCATTCGGTCGCCGCATAGCAGTCCTCGAACCCCGCCGGGAACGGATGCTCCGGGGCGCGGCGGTAGTCGACCGAGACGGTGAGACACTCCGCGCGATTCGTCAGCCGACGGCAGACGCCGTCGTAGGCGTCGAGCGAGCCGCGGACCCAGCCGCCGCCGTGAACGAAGACGAACGTCGGAACCGGTTCCTCCACGTCGGGCGCGTAGATCCGAAGCGGGATCG
>CAYQWI010000326.1:0-2833 GCA_964421165.1 uncultured Natronomonas sp. | reverse complement strand
CGAGCAGTCCGTACTGCTTGAGTCTGTGAACGTAGCGCGGCTTCTCTACGTACTCCCCCGCCATCGTCCGCTCGATGAGTCGTCGATACGTATCCGCATGCTCGCGATCCGAGCCGAGACCGGCACCTACCAGCAGTCCGGGGACAGTATCGGGTACCGTCTCGTAGGAACTCTCGGCGACCCGAACGTCATCCAGAAGCGAGGTCGGGATCCGTTTGTACCGCTGTGACTTCGTTTCGGCAGTCGGTTCGAACACGTCACCGACCTCGATGTCTTCCCCGTAAACCTTCGTGAGGTATCGTCTGCTCTGTTCGTCGGCGTATCCGCCGGACAGCCCCGATTCTACGCTCGCGACGACGCCCTGCATATTCCAGAGTACGGACAGTTGTCGAGCGAGGGTCTCACTGGTCGTCGTATGTGAGAGCTCGTTTCCGGGATACGAATCCGATCCATCACCCTGATACAACGCCGTGATGAGTTGCCGCTGTCGTTCGGGAGACATCCGGAACACGAACCCGGGAAGGCGTTTGTTTTCGGCTGAATCACCGCATGCGGATTTCAGGAACAGCGCCAGCGGTGAGCCGAACGCCTTTACTCGAGTCGAGTTCCGCTCACGTTCGACTGTGGTTGATGACCCGGTAATCGTCGCGATGGCCTCCTCGGTCGCCTCGATCAGGCCGGATTCGTGCGTTCCGAACGTGAACCCGACCTGTCTCGGCCCGGCGTGTCCTTCCGAAACGTAGTGGGCGAGCAGTTCGACGAACGACTCGTCGATTTCTAGAGAGACAGGAACGGTTGTCTCCTCACCACCGACCTGATACGTTTTGAACTGACACCCGCGCGCTTTCTGTTCCCACCCGAGTTCGAGTACCGTCTCCGCGGGGAGGTATCCCTTTTCGATGTAGTTGCTCTCGAAGCTGTCTCGGAGGACATCGACGCCGTTGTATCGGTAGTAGTACCGCCGTCGGGAGCTGTCCCCGGAGGGCTTCTTCCGGACTGTCTCGCCGGAGCGGATCTCCCTGAGCGTCTCCTCGTCGAACCCGTACACGTACACCCGGCGATCTTCGAGTTCTCTTACGGGGAGATGTTCGAGCAGGTTGACCTCTTCGACCGTCTCCTCGAACGACGGAAGCGTTCGGGGAGCGAGAACCGTATCCCCGGGGCCGAGATCGCTGGCATCGACTTCCATCGTCTTCCCGTCTTTCGTCACGCTGAAAAGGCTGTGATTGCCAGTCACTTCGACGGTTCGACCCCGTTCCGTGGTAATCCGAAACGTTCGCTCGCGCGTCCGATGGCGGATCGCATTCGTCGCCTTCTGCCAGGACATCCGACGCGTCTCCCTGTCAAAAGACGGGACCTCGATCTCCTCCGGGAGCGGGGCTGTTGCGTCGTCTACCTCGGGTGGGAGATACGCATCACACAGCACGCCGATCGGCACCGTCTCGACTTCGCCGTCTCGCCGGACGAGGATCCGCTGATCGGGTGTCAGAGACTGTTTTCGGGCGTGAAACCGCGAACCGTACAGCAGCTTTCCGAACACCTTCGGGATCTGCTCTTTGGTGATCCCCGGCCCGTTGTCCTCGACGACGAGTCGGTAATAGCCGCCGACCTCCTCGATTTCGACGTAGATGTCCGGCAAGATACCGGCTTCCTCGGTCGCGTCTAACGCGTTGTCGACGGCTTCCTTGACAGCGGTGACGAGCGCCTTCGCGTCGCTGTCGAAGCCGAGCATCTGTTTGTTCTTCTCGAAGAACTCGGCGATGGAGATGGAACGTTGGTTTTCGGCGAGTTCCTCGGCGACGGAACCACCGCCGTCCTCCCCGAGTTGCGACTGAAACGAAGTCATCTACCGGGAGCTAAACCCCCCTGAACGTAAAACCCCGTCGGGACCGGAGTGAAAGTGATACTCCGGCGGCTCGTATTGACTTCGGTTCCTGTCAGTGTCACTCCTCGTTTTCCGTCGGCGGCCTTCCGATTAGCATCCCTCTGAGTGTAGCCATTCCCTCGGCGCGGGTCGCCCCCTTCGAGAGACGGACGCCGGAAAACGTCTCGATGTCGGACTCCTCGCTCGGCGTTCCGAGGTGGTCCATGTGGTACGCGAGCCGGACGAGCCACGCCGTCGGGAGCGTGAATCCGACGAAGACGACGAGCGTGAGAACCGTCGATATCCCGGCAGCGGCGACCGCAACGCCGGCGATAACGTATGCGAACGAGACGACGACCAAGAGAACGGTCGCCGTGACGAGGATATCGTTTACCGCCGTCACTTGGGCGTTGTACTCGATCCAGCGACCGTAGCTACGAAGCAGCTGTTTTTCGAACTCCTCATCGGATCCGTGTTCGTGGCCGGCGACTGCTCGCTCGACGGCATCGGCGTCCAATCCTCCCCGGAGGTTCGATGCGGTGTACGTCACGCCCGCGAGGGCGGTCGAGACGAACAGCAAGAGCCCCCCTGTCGCGGTGAACAGGTTGAAAAAGGCCGCCGATTCGAACTCCGTCTGAATGAGTATCGATCCCGCCGTGACGAGAATACCGATCAAAAGCAGGTTCGCTTTCAGTATCTCGACGGCCTTGCTATCGATCTCTTGGAGCCGTTCGACCTGATACTGGAACGTCGTTCGCATCTCCTCGCGGGTCAAAGTGAGGGTGTCCGTCGTTTCGTTTACGGGGTCGGCTTCCTGATCCGGGACACCGCTGGTCATAGTCGATACACTGTGGCTGCTTACATAAATATCGGTTCGTACGAGGAACTGCAGTTCGCACGGGCGATTTACGGTCGCACTCTGTGCGCGCCGGGCTACTCGCCCGCGCGCGTGCGGGGCATTTATGAATG
>CAYQWI010000325.1:0-2848 GCA_964421165.1 uncultured Natronomonas sp. | reverse complement strand
AAAGGATACCGAACAGTAATCAACAGTATTTAGTAGGCTAAGATAGAATTAGTGTCCAACATATGGTTTCGACGGCGGAGCGCTACGGATGGGCGGTATTGATGGCCGCACTGATTGTATTCGCGATCCCGTGGTTTCTGTGGGGAGACACCCGCATCGTCTTTGGGCTACCGATCTGGCTGTGGTGGCACATCGCCTGGATGATAGTTGCGGCGGTCGCTTTCTGGCTGTTCACGAAACGTGCGTGGGGAATCGGGATCATCGATGTCGACGGTGAGACCGCATGAGTGCGACGCTCCAGATCGGGATTATCGTCGGCTACCTGCTCGTCGCGCTCGCCGTCGGGCTCGCTGCCTATCGAGTGACCGAACGCGTCGCCGAGGATTACTACCTCGCCAGCCGCACGTTCGGCACCGTCGTGTTGCTGTTTACGGTGTTCGCGACGCTGCTGTCGGCGTTCACGTTTTTCGGTGGCCCGGACACCGCCTACGGGTTCGGCCCCGAGTGGATCCTCGTGATGGGACTGATGGACGGGATCATCTTCGCCGTGCTGTGGTATCTCTTCGGGTACAAGCAGTGGCTCCTCGGACAACAGCACGGATACGTGACGCTGGGCGAGATGCTCGGTGACCGTTTCAGCTCGCTCGGGATCCGCGCTCTGGTGGCCGCAGTCTCGCTGTTTTGGCTGTTCCCGTACGTCATGCTCCAACAGATCGGCGCGGGCGGGGCGCTCGCCGCGCTCACCGACGGCGCCGTTCCCTTCGCGGCCGGAGCGACACTCATCACCGCCTTCATGATCGTCTACGTCGTGTTGGCCGGGATGCGCGGTATCGCGTGGACTGACACCTTACAGGGGGCGTTCATGCTGCTCATGGTCTGGGCGGCGCTTCTGTGGGTCCTCATCGCCGTCGACGGCGGGATCACAACGATCAACACCGGGATCGAGGCGACGAATCCGGAGTTCTTCGCGCTTGGAAGCGATTTCTACACCCCCGGACGGATGCTCACGTTCGCTATTTCGATCGCGTTCGGCGTCGCGATGTTTCCGCAAGTCAACCAGCGGTTTTTCGCCGCATCCTCCGAGAAAGTGTTGAAACGCTCGTTAACGCTTTGGCCCCTCCTCGTCCTGTTACTTTTCGTTCCGGCGTTTCTGCTCGGGACGTGGGCGCGGGGGCTCGGGCTCGAAGCGGACATCGGCGCCGGCGAGAGCATTCTTCCGATCATCCTCTCGGAGTACACGCCGGTGTGGTTCGCTGCCCTCGTCATCGCGGGCGCGATCGCCGCGATGATGTCCTCTTCGGACTCGATGCTGCTCTCGGGATCGTCGTATTTCACCCGCGATCTGTATCGGCCGTTGGTCGACGATGCGATTACCGAAGCGCAAGAGGACCGACTGGGACGGATCGGAGTCGCCGTCTTCGCGCTCGGCGCGCTCGGCGCGAGTATCTGGGCCGAAGCCGAGGCGTTCGGTGCGATGACAGTCGGTTCGATCCTCGTCGAGATCGGCGATCTGGCCTTCGGTGGGTTCGCACAGCTCGCGCTGCCCGTACTGGTCGCACTCTATTGGCGCAACACGACCCGAGCGGGGCTCGGCGCAGGAATCGTGCTCCCACAGGTCGCATACCTCGCGTTCAACTTCCTCCCCGAGATCACGGTCGGGTCGGTGACGCTATTCTCGGACGCCTATCTCGGCTGGGGGATCTCGATATACTGTATGCTTCTCGGTCTAGTGACGACGGTAATCGTCTCGACCGCGACCGCGCAGGCTCCCGAAGAGAATGCGGAACTGTATTTCGAAGGGCTGCGTGCCGACTAAGCGCGCGTCTCCTCGGGAACGTGAAAACAGAACAGAATCGAACCGCTGTCGCGCCCGATTACAGCACTTCGTCGAAGTCTTTGTGACCCTTGATCTCGACGCCCTCGTCGGTGATCGTCGCGAGGAAGACGCCGTTTCCGGACCCCGTATCCCGCTCGACAGCGGCTTTAACGCCCGATGCGGCGACTTTTCTCGCCTCGGCGTTGGTCATATCGTCCTCGTACTCGCGCTCGAGCGTGCCGTACGCGACGGTGAGGCCGGATCCGGTGACGGTGTAGTCGTCTTTCATCACGCCGCCGGCGGGGTCGATGGAGTAGACGTGATGGCCCTCCTCGTCGACGCCGCCCAGAATGGGGTTGATCGCGAAGAACGGACCGCCGCGAGCGAAGTTACCCGCAAGCGTTGCCAACGCGCTGATCGAGATATCCTCGCCGCGTCGAGTCTCGTACAGATCGACTTCAGCGCGCAACGATCGGATGAACGACTGTGCGCCGCCGACGCTTCCAACGAGTGTGAGCGCGCCGGTGGGATGAATCTGTTCGACTTTCTGGACGTCCTTGTTCGAGACGAATCGGCCACCCAGCGAGGCTCGCATATCGGTCGCGATAACGACGCCTTCCGAGGTCGAGATCCCGATCGTCGTGGTTCCGGTCTTGTTGACGTTCTCTATATCGTCCACCGAGAGATCGTTCGTAGGGACCTCGCCGAGTTCGGGCTCGTACGGCGAGAGCGTGTGATCCTGTCCGGTTCGCGGCAGGGGAGAATCGAGTTGACGCATTGATACACCGTAGAGACCGAGCGCTGATAAAACCTTCCGGTTACCGCTCAGCCGTTCGTTCGTAGGCCGCATCGAGGCGGTCGACGAGGCGGCCGATCGGAAGCGAGATTCCGACGCGGTTCGCCGCGAGAGCGACGGGGAGTAGGGCGATGCCGAGGACGATGCTGAGCTGGTACAGGGCGAGCACGCACACCCGGTACAGGCGGTTTGCCATTGTATCCGGTGGGGAGCAAGCTGACGTATATAGCTTTTGT
>CAYQWI010000324.1:0-2855 GCA_964421165.1 uncultured Natronomonas sp. | reverse complement strand
CTCAGCAGAGACATCGTCCACGGCTGCTCGTTCACGGAGTGCGTCGGGGGAGTCAGCGTCATACTCGGCTTTCCACTCCGCGATATCTTCTTTCAACGCCACTGCCTGCTCTGAGAGTTCCCGTTTTGTCGTGTCTTCGAGTAACTCCCGGACGTCTCGAAGTCGCGTGTATAGCGGATCCGGATAGTAGTGGCGGACTCCGTCCTGCTCGGTTGCCATCACGACACCAAGATCGATGAGCCGACGCAGATGGTCCCGCGCGGTATTCGGAGAGACGGCTGCCCCTTCAGCGATCCAAGACGCGGATCGGGACTCCGAAAGCGTCATTGTGACCGACTTCACCCGGTCGAACGCCGATGCGTGTTCCTTCCACGTCCGTACCCACTCTGGCTCGTCCCCGGACGCATTTTCGGGCGACATACGCTAGGGTAGTCATTTGAGCGTGATAATTCTATCTCTCCGCAAATTATTGAGTTCGCTTCGGTTTTATACCAGTCACGATCTCGATTTGGGGTTACATCAACGCGACAAACCGTTTCTGTACGGGAGTGGTCATGCCGTGTGGCGTTTCGCAGCTCATCGAGCTGTTCGGTTCGAAGTGACCTGTTTTCCAGTGGAAAGTGGTTCACAATCCGAGAGGCGGCATCCCACTTTTGGACGATCCACATTCGACAGAGTGAACTGCCGTATGTGGGTTTCACCTCCGTTTCGCCGTTTAGATTTGAACATGGTTGCATCTGATAGGAGGCGGAGGCCCCACCCTCAAGGAGTCGTCCGAGAATCGAAGATTCTCGTGATCCCGAAAATCGGAGATTTTCGGACGACGCCGGGCTTCCGATGCTCAATCGGAAGCCCAAGCGAGTAGGGTGGGGAGGAAGCCGACACTCCGCCGAGCAAACCACAGTTCATTCGAATAACACCGTGTTCGGACGCTCTATCCCCACGATAGAGTTCGAGGTTCGACCGCCTGTTCTGTTCGGATGGGGAGATCCGTCCGCCTCGCGGGACTGGTAATCAAAGCCGCTCGAGCGACTCGACCTCCTCGTCGTCCCAGTCGTAGTACCGTCGGTCGGTCCGCTTGAGGGTATCGACACAGTCGTTGTACTGCTTGCGGGCGCGGTCGACGACCGGGTCCTCCGGGTTCTGCTCTATCCACTCGCGTAGTTCGGCCAACGCTCGCGGCGAGTAGGTATCGATGCCGTCCTGCGTCTCAAGCAACTCGACCTTCTTTCCCTCTTGACGGAGGGTGCGGACGAGCGCCAACCCCGCAATTCCCCAGAACGCCAGCAGCGTGAACGCGAGCATCCCGAGCACTTCGGGTGTGAGCGTCATCAGTCGTCACCTCCTGAGATCTCGGCCGCTTCAGTCGGATCGCCCCGTCCGTCGACGACGGACATGACGATGTAACCGAAGATCGGGAACGTCACCAGCACGACCATCCCGCCGATCATCTCCGGCGTTCCGCGCTCTTGGTAGGCGAACACGGCCATAATGAACAGCATCACTCCGGGGATCACGAACTTGATCACCGGGTTCCACCAGCGACCGACGAAGAGGCCAGCGTTCTGGTTGACCGCGAGCAGCCGCAGCCGTTCGGGACCGAACTTCCAGCCGATGGCCCCCATTATCGCTAACGTCGCCAGCGGCAGCCCCCAGTTACCGAACACGAAATCGAGGTAATCGAGCAGATCGACCGAGTACGCGCTCGGAAGACCGAGAAGCCAGATGGCACCGCAGACGCCGAAAACCGTCCGGTTGCGGTCGAGACGGGTCTCCTCCTCGAGCGAAGTCACGCTCACCTCGGTAATGAGGAGCCCGGAAGTAAACGTCGCCAAGAAAAAGCCGACGAAAAACAGGATCGCAACGAAGGCTCCGAGTGGGATTTCGGTGAACACCTGTGCCAGCGAAACGAACGCGAGCCCAGCGCCGGCGTCGGGAGAGACGCCGACAGCGAAGACGATCGGGAAGATCGCCAGCGCGGCCAGAATGCCGACGCTGGACTCACCGACGGCGGTGAACACTCCGCCGCCGAGCGGGACGTCGTCGTACTCCCGGAGGTAGCTCCCCACCGTCAACGCGATTCCCCAGCCGAGCCCGGTCGAGAACAGCGCCTGGCCGAGCGCGGTGATCCACATGTCGCCCGCGGTGAGGTGTGTCCATTCGACGGTGAAGGCGAACGCGATCCCCTCGCTTGCCCCGGGTAACGTGAGCCCGCGGATCGTCATGACGACCAGCGAGAAAACGAGCGCCGGGACGGCGTACACGACGATGCGTTCGACACCGTCACGGATGCCGAGCGCGAGGATCGTCGCGATGGCCGCCATCACCGCCGTGTGGAGCCCGATCATGAGCAACGAATTGCCGAACATCCCGTTCATGAACGGTTCCGCCTCGAAGCCGGCGGAGGTGAACGTGAACAGTAGCGAGTGGATGGCGTAGTACAGCGTCCACCCGACAACCGGGGAGTAGTACGACATCAACGCGATATTTACGAGCAACACGACGACGCCGAGCCCGACGAGTCCCCCGGATCCGGTGATTTCGCGGAACGCACCGATGACGCCCTTCCCCGAGTACCGTCCGAGTGCGACCTCGGCCATCAACCCAGGAACGGCGAGCAAGAACAGCAGAAAGAGGAACGCCACGATGAACGCGCCGCCCCACTCACCCATGACGAACGGGAACCGCCAGATGTTTCCTGCGCCGACCATGGCGCCGATCATTGCCATCAGAAATCCGAATCGGGAGCCCCACTGGGCACGGGCGGTTTTGGCTCCTGTATCGTCCATAGCAGTCATTTTCAGTTGTCTGGACCGTTGGGTACTACCGGTTCAATCGGTACCGTAGGCGATACG
>CAYQWI010000323.1:0-2894 GCA_964421165.1 uncultured Natronomonas sp. | reverse complement strand
CCCTCGTCGCTCATCGTGACGCCCGAACGGCGTCCCGCCTGTCTGGAGCCGCAGGGATCGAGCTCGCCGAGGCCGACCGTTAGCGCGTCGTCACTCATCAGCCGGGAACGTCTCGTGGAGCGCGTGGTGGATCTCGCCGAGATCGTCGAGGAATCCCTCCCCGTGTGTCAGGAGCCGATCGAGCGCCGCTTCCGCGTCCCGAACCGCGACGAGCCGCCCCCGGAGGTAGTCGTATCCCGGATCGGAAGCGTCGGTCGCGGCGACCTCCGATTCGAGTTCGACGAGGCCGGTGTCGAGGTGTCGTTTGCAGGCAGCGAGGCTCTCGGCCTCTGCGAGCGCCTCGATGTGCGGTTCCGGCGAGTCGCCCAGCTCGTCGAGGGCGTGTTTTCGCGCGGCGTCGTCGCCGACGCCGAGGCTGTTCATCAATCCGAGTCGTAACGCTTCGATTTCGTGGCAAGTCATGGTGGTTGTCGGTTGTCACAGCGTTTGATCGACTAGCTCCGAGACGATTCGATCCTCCGCGAGCGAGTCGGCGAGTCGGTCGGTGTCGGCCGGCGAGACGGAGCCGTACCAGACGCCGTCGGGATAGACGGCGACGTTCGGCCCCTCACCGCAGCGATCGAGACACGACGTTCGGGTGATCGTGGCGTCGACGTTTCGCGCCTTGGCGGCCTGTCGGAGCCGCTCCAGCACCGTCACTGACCCCTGGCCGGCGCAGGTTCGGTTCGTGCAGACGGCGACGTGTTTTTCCGGCGCGTCGTGGACGTGCGGCTCCGAATCGACGTTCGACCGGTCGGCGTGCGCCGCCTGGTGTGTCATCGCGCGCAACATCGCCCGCGCGCCGCCCGCTTCGTCCTCGAAGCCGTCCATCTCGACCCGGTACTTGCAGGTGTCACACGACATCGACACGTCGCCGCTTCGGGCCTCCTCGAACCGATCAGTGAGCACGTCGAGCAGCCGATCGTCGGTTCCGAGCGGGTCGCCGCAGCCGGCGACCGCGTAGGGGTACTCCTCGTCGAACTCGGCCGTCCGATCGCGGATGCGCTGGGTCAACACGCCGTCGCCGAGCATGTAGGGGAGGACGACGATCGCGTCGGGGCGGCGCTTCGAGACGGTGTGCAGCGCGTCTTCGAGCAGCGGTTCGGTCACGCCGATAAAGGCCGCCTCGGTGTCCAGAAACTCGCGACCCTCATAGAGCAGCCGCGACAGTTTGTGGACGTCCCCGTTGGAGTCCGGATCCGAGGAGCCGCGGGCACACAGCACGACGAGCACGTCGTCGTCGCTTCGGTCGACGCCGAGGTCGGCTTCGACCGCCCGCGCCCGCTCGTCGAGTAACTCGACGATCGCCGGGTGGACGCCGAGGTGTCGCCCGTTGTGGATCCGAACGTCGTGGTCGTCCCTCGCCTCGTTGACGACGAGCGGGACGTCGGCTTTGACGTGGCTGGCCGCGAACAGCGACAGCGGGATAACCGTCACGTCCGACGCCGAGGGAGCGAGCGTTCCGATCGCCTCGTCGATCGACGGTTCGGCGAGCTCGATGAAGCCGGCGTCGGCCGGGAATCCGAGGCGAGCTTCGAGCCCGGCGGCCAGCTCACGAACCTGTTCGTTCGAGCGCTCCCGACGTGAGCCGTGCCCGGCCAACACGATCGCCTCGGCGTCGAGCATTAGTACTCTCCGGCCTCCTCGATGCTCCGTTCGAGCTTTCGGCGACGGCTCGGAGCGAACAGCCCGGTCTCTTCGCTTCCTCGGTACACCCACTCGCCGAATTCGGGGGCCGCTCCGTCGTCGATCCCGAACCAGTAGCCGCCGGAGGACGTCTCGGCGATCTCGCCGTACGGCGCGTTCACGTCGGCCGAATCCAGCAATGCCGCGATCCGTTCGAGCCGCGTCCGATCGTCGGCGACGAACGAGATGCCGACCGTTCCCGAGGAGGATTTGAAACAGACGGTGCCACAGCCCTCGAGCAGCCCGCGGAGCAGCTGTCTGTCGTGTGCCGCAAGCGTGTCGAGCCGGTAGCCGCCCGGATCGCCCTCGAACGGGAGCCCGAGCGACGCGGCCGCCCGGTCTCCGATCGGTCCGTGGACCTGAACAGTGTAGCTGTCCTCGCGGCGCGTGATCGACGTGTCGTGGGCGTACTCGCGCTCGGTCGTATGATGGTCGACGACCGTGCCGCTCACGTTTTCCGAGGACTCGCTTCGCTCGTCCTCGCTACCCGCGATCGCCGCCAACCGATCTGCGGCGTCCTCGTCGTTCGTTCGAACCGTGACGCCCTCTTTGGTCGCCTCGCCGTCGCCGATCGCTCGCCCCCAAAAGTACGCCGTCTCCGGATGAGATTCGAGGAGGTTCGTTGGCGCGTCGGCGCTCATTGGGTCACCTCCCGAACGGTGATCGCGTCGAGCGGGCAAGCCGCCGCCGCGTCCCGCGCTTTGCCGATCCGATCGTCGTCGAAGGTCGCGGTCAGTTCCCCGTTTTCGCGCCGTCCGTCGGGGAGATCGACCAGCCCGTCGTCGGCCTCCTCGAACCGACCGTCCCGAACGAGACAGGCGAAGATGCCGTCGCACGTCTCCAGATCGACCGTGATCTCGTAAACCATGATCAGTAGTCGTACTTCGTCTCGTAGCCCCGCGGCGTCACCATTCGATCTTCGAACACGTAGGTGTCCTCGTTGCCGACGATGATCGTCGTCGTCATGTCGATGATCTCCTCTTCACCCAGATCTGGCAGCGTCCCGAGGTCGGTGATCATCGTCTGTTCGTCCTCGCGGGAGGCCCCGTGGACGACGCCGACCGGCGTGTCCGGATCGCGGTGTTCGAGCAGGATGTCACAGCAGATTCGGAAGTTCTCCCGGCGCTTTCGGCTCCAGGGGTTGTAGACCGCGATCGTAAAACCCTCCG
>CAYQWI010000322.1:0-2894 GCA_964421165.1 uncultured Natronomonas sp. | reverse complement strand
CGGCGTGTTGGCCTGCGGCGTCGAGAAGATGACGGCCGGCGGGACGGGGGGTGCGACGGACGCGCTGTCGGCGGCATTCGATCGAGCGATCGAGCAACGCTCCGGCGTGACCGCGCCGAGTCAGTACGCGCTGCTCGCTCAGCGGTACCTCCACGAGACGGACGCGACCGAGGCGGATCTGGCACGGATCGCGGTCAAGAATCATCGGAATGCGGTTGCGAACCCGCGCGCGCAGTTCCGAAAGGAAATCGATCTCGACACCGTTCTCGATTCGCCGCCGGTCGCGCCGCCGCTGAAGCTGTACGACTGTGCGCCGGTCGGGGACGGGGCGGCGGCGGTGCTCGTGACGACGGCCGAGATCGCGGCGAACCTCGGCGTTCCGGCCGTCGCTGTCGAGGGGACCGGGGCGGCGGCGAACAACATCGCGGTCGCCGATCGGGACATGACCGACATCGAAGGCGCCGCCGTCGCCGCGGAGACCGCCTACGAGGAAGCGGGAGTCGGTCCCGATGACATCGATCTCGCGGAAGTCCACGATGCGTTCACTGTCAGCGAAGCGCTGCTGTCGGAGGCCGTCGGATTCGCTCCGAGCGGGACGGGATATCAAAGCGCCCTGTCGCCGGACGAACGGGACGACGGCTGGAGCGACGTCGAGATCAGTACCAGCGGCGGGCTCAAAGCCAGGGGGCATCCCATCGGCGCGACCGGACTGTTGCAGGCCATAGAGGCGTACGAACAGCTCACGGGAGCGGCCGACGGCCGCGGTCCGGCCGAAGCGGAGCGCGCGCTGTTGATAAACGAAGGTGGCGTCGCGGACGCCGTGACGGTAGCCCACGTCCTCTCCTCGGAGGTGGCCCGATGATCGACTCCGAGAGCCCGCTAACGCTTCCCGGCTTCTTCGACGCACTCGCGGAGGGTGAGCTACTCGGCGGCGCCTGTGCCGACTGTGGTTCGGTGATGATCCCCCCGCGTCCGATCTGCCGTGAGTGCGGGAGCCGGTCGATCGACGTACAGAGCCAGCCCACGACCGGTCGGATCTACACCTACACCGCGGTCCATACGCCACCGCCGGCGCTCGAATCCGACGCGCCCTACACGATCGCGGTCGTCGAACTCGATTCCGGCGGTCGGCTCACCGGACGCGTCGACGCCGATTACGACGCCGTCGGGATCGGTGATCCCGTCGAGCTTCGCGTTCGGGAGCCGACCGAGGGCGAGCGCTCGATCGCGCTCGAATACGAACAGGAGTGGCCGATACACGTCTTCGAGACGATCGAGGACACCTGATAGGGATTATCGTAGCCACCCACCGGGTTCGACCCCCGTCTTTCAACACCGTGTCTCGGTTCGTTTCGGGGAAAGTATGAACTCGGACGATACTCCCTATGAGATCCGAAACGAGAAGGGCGACGGTCTTAACTCGTCGCCGCCGAAACTACGGGTATGTCGACCGTCACGCTGATCGGCGAACATCTCGCGGAGGCGGGAACGGAGTTCGTCTACGGTGGCGAATCGAGCGCGTGCGAAGGCTGCCCGTACCGAGGGCAGTGTCTCAATCTGACTGAGGGCCGCCGATACCGCGTGACTGGACTTCGGGATTCGGGGACGCTCGAGTGCGCAGTCCATGCGTCGGGCGTCACTGCCGTCGAGGTCGAACCGGCACCTATTCTCGCGAACGTCGCCTCCAACGCCGCGTACGCAGGTAGCAAAGTCCCGCTGGACGGACCGTGCCCGTATACGGAGTGTCCGAGCCACGAGTTCTGCGAACCGGCCGGCGCGAGTTTCGATCGGGAGTACCAGATCACGGAAGTCGTCGGCGATCCACCGCACGAACACTGCATGCTCGATCGGGATCTCACGCTCGTGGAGTTCGCTCCGGATCGGGGGTAACCGTCATCGGGGTCCTCGTTTGGCCCGGACCGAACCCTCGGCTGGCTCCGCCACATCACCGTCGAGCCGACCGACGAGCGTCCCGGCGTAGCCGAACACGTTCCGGTAGCCGTACGCGGAGAGTAAGATCGGATAGAAGGGCCACTCGGCGAGCAGCGGCTCCCCATCGATCGCGGCGAACTGTTCGCCTTCGGCCACGCGTTCGAAGTTTTCGACGAACACTTCGTACCGGTCCGCGGATCGCTTGGGGATCTGTTGGTCGAGCCGGAACACGGGAAGGGGGTGATAGCGTGGCGGGTTCTCCGCGGGGAGTGCGCCGACCGCGACGAGGAACTCACGGACGAGCGTCTTCGCGTTCTCGGCGGCCGAGACCGAACGTTGCAGTCCGCACTCCACTTCGATCACGTCCGGAAACGCGATCAGGCGTCCGTCGCTGTATTCCGCCGTTTCGACGAGCGCCTCGACCGATAAGTACGGACAGATCGAACGCGCCTGACCGTCGAGTTCATCCACGAGCGCGAACGGTGCCGCATACGACTGCGTCGAGTGTAACGAGAGCACTTCACAGTCCCTGATTTCCCCGTGTAACTTGTGGGCGAGACGCCCTTCGTGTGTCTCGGCGTTTGGGTCGCCCGGTAGCGCGCGATTGAGATCCTCGTCGACGTATCGGACGCCACGGGAGAGCGCTTTCTCGTTCGCGACGATGAGCTTTACCGGTCGCTTTAGCTCCGGACGTTCGTCCAGAAGCGATTCGATAGCGACGGGTCCGCAAGGTTCGTCTCCGTGGATCCCTCCGACGATCGCGATCTCCGGTTCTCCGTCTCCCAGCGTCTCGACGCGCATCTATCCGCCGATAACGGCTCCGGGAGTATGAACCCCGTGTTTCGCGACTAGATCTTCCGATTCGGAGAAAATACGGTCTTCTTACAGCTTGCCGGCTTTCTGCAGCTTCATCAGGTCCTCGGTGTCGAGGGTTTCGCCTTCCTTGAACTTCTGGTAGATCT
>CAYQWI010000321.1:0-2925 GCA_964421165.1 uncultured Natronomonas sp. | reverse complement strand
CAGTGCGACCTTCCGCTCTCCCCCGGAGACGAGCAGTTCCTCGGGAAGTCGAAGCGCGACGTCGATCACGCGATCGGAACACAGCGGAACGACCGGTTCGACGCCGGCCGCCCTGAGTGCCAACACGTCTCGCTCTAGCTGCTGCGGTAGCGTCTCGATTGTCTCTCGGACCGCCCCGCGCACTGTCGTCGCCTCGACGTGGGCATCCTCGGCGGCGTTTTCGATCTTCGCGTAGCCGCCGAACAGTTCGTCGGCTCCCTGTCCGAGCGCGAGTCGGTCGTGGCCGTCCGATGCGACCGCTCTCGCGACGAGAAACAAAGAGAGAGCGATCTGAACGTCCATCGGATCCGTTCGTCCGATCGCGTTGACGACTCTCGGGATCCCGCGCTCGATATCGCGGTGGGTGAACTCGATCACTCGGAGGTCGCGGTCGAGCGCGTCGGCCGCCGATCGCGCGGCCTCGATATCGTTGCTCCCTTCGAATCCGCCGACGTAGAGCGCCCCGTCGAGACGCGCGGCGAGGATCGACGAGTCGAGCCCGCCGGAGAAGGCGACCGCCGGATCGGCGTCGATCGCATCGACGGAGGCGACGACGGCCTCGTTGAGGGCTCCGACCGCATGATCCGTGTCGCTGTAGCGTTCGGGGTCCGGTAGCGTCCACACTCGCGTATCGCCGTCGCCGTCCCGGACGTGCCCCGCCGGGACCGGATCGGGATCGGGTACATCGGTCGGATCGAAGCTCCAGTTCGACGGATCTCCCCGTTCGGAAAACAGCGGATACCGACCGCAGACATCGCGTACTAGCTGTCCGTCCAGCTCACCGGCGAACCCGTCCGCTCCGGAGAGCGCCGTCCCCGTCCGGAGAGCGTCGCGTACGGCTTCGGGACTGGCGCCGTCGATTACCATGGGAGCATCGATGCGATCCGGCGCTTGACGCCGCCGCTGAACTGCTGGACGCTGATAACCCACGGCGTTCGCTTGCCGACGACGGTCGTTCGGCCCTCGGAGACGGCGTCGAGAATCCCCTCGGCGCTGCGGTGGTACGCGTCGACTTCGGTAACCGCCTGTCCGACCATCTCCGCGATGTGGGCGTCGCTTCCGGCGGTCATCGGCAGCCCGCGTAACTCGGCGAACCGTTCGGCCTGTCGGTTCGCGCGTCCGGTGAACAGCCGGGAGTTGTACACCTCGATCGCGTCGGCGTTCGCGAGCTGGTCGCGCGTGACGTGCGGTGCGACGCCGTGTCGCGACGCCTGAAACGGGTGCGGCACGACCGCTATTCCGCCCGACTCCCGTATCCGATCGAGTGTTTCATCGTAGCTCAACCCGGCCGGGATCAGTTCTTCGACGCCCAATGCGAGAATATGGCCCGCAGCGCTCGAAACTTCCATGCCGGGAATACCGACGAGCCCGTACTCATCGGCGATCGCGGCGGCTTCGAGCGAGGCGTCGATCTCGTCGTGGTCGGTCACCGCGAGCGCGTCGAGTCCCACCGCTTCGGCCTGCTCTAAGAGCAGCTCGATGGGATCGCGCCCGTCGTAGGACAACTCCGAGTGTGAGTGAAGCTCGACCGAAAGCACACCGGATCGTTCGACAGGCGTATAAAAAAGCCCGCCGGTTGTCGAAACCCGACTTTATCCACATACGTGCATATGAAAAGCGATTTATTCGGCCGAAGAAAGCATACAAAAGCATGAGTCTCCCGCCGTCGGACCGCGATCTCGTGATCGAAACGCTCGGGCGTGATCCAACGCCCGCCGAGGACGCCCTCTTCGAGAACCTCTGGAGCGAACACTGCGCGTACCGTTCCTCCCGGCCGTTGCTTTCGGCCTTCGAGAGCGAAAGCGAGCGCGTCATTATCGGCCCCGGCGACGACGCCGCCGTAGTCGCACTTCCCGACCTGGAAACGGGCGACAACAGCGATGTCTACGTCACGATGGGTATCGAGAGCCACAATCACCCGTCCTACGTCGATCCCTTCGACGGTGCGGCGACAGGTGTCGGCGGAATCGTTCGCGATACGCTGTCTATGGGTGCGTACCCGATCGCGTTGGCCGACAGCCTGTATTTCGGTCCCTTCGATCGCGAACACTCGAAGTATCTCCTCGAGGGCGTCGTCGAGGGCATCTCCCACTACGGGAACTGTATCGGCGTCCCGACGGTCACCGGAAGCGCCGCGTTTCACGACGACTACGAGGGGAACCCCCTCGTCAACGTCGCCTGTATCGGCCTGACGACTGAAGATCGACTGGTGACTGCGGAGGCACAGACGCCGGGGAACAAACTCGTCCTCGTCGGGAACGCGACCGGACGGGACGGACTCGGCGGCGCCTCCTTCGCCAGCGAGGATCTGAGCGAAGACGCCGAAACCGAGGATCGGCCGGCCGTACAGGTCGGCGACCCGTACGCCGAAAAGCGGCTCATAGAGGCGAACGAGGAACTGATCGACGGGGATCTGATTCGAGCAGCGCGGGATCTCGGTGCGGCGGGACTCGGCGGTGCGTCCTCCGAACTCGTCGCGAAGGGCGGCCTCGGCGCGCATATCGAACTCGAACGGGTTCACCAGCGCGAGCCGAACATGAACGCCACCGAGATCCTCCTCGCGGAGTCTCAGGAGCGAATGTGTTACGAAGTCCGCCCCGACGACGTCGAGGCGGTCGAGGCGGTCGCCGAGAAATACGAACTCGGCTGTTCGGTCATCGGCGAGGTGACCGAGGGGAACTACGTCTGCACGTTCGAGGGGGAGACCGTCGTCGACTGTGACGCCGAGTATCTCGCCGACGGCGCGCCGATGAACGATCTCGACCACACCGATCCTGAACAGCCGCCCAGAGAGCTTCCGTCTCTCGATCTCGTCGAGGCGTTCGAAGCCGTCGTCGGATCGCCGAACACCGCCTCCAAGGAGTGGATCTACCGACAGTACGACCA